>JAIOPP010000141.1 GCA_021413845.1 Planctomycetia bacterium
CCGGCGAGACGGCTTCGTCGCCGGATTCGAATCCAATCGACAAAGTCGGTCTGAAGCCGGGTGTCGGAGGATCGCGAGAATAAGCAACCGTGTCGGTAATCTTCAGTCGACACGTAAACCGCATCCACGGCAAGGAGCTGCATGCCGGCGGCAGATTAAACGGTTCGAACTACGCAACGTCGAGTCGGGATGTCTGTTCGACTTACGACCGATTCTCGCTCTCCGAAGTTATTTCGCTGCCGGCTTCACGTCACGAACGTATTCGTGGCAGGTGATGCAAGTCGACGTCAAATGTTGATAGGTGTAGAGAGCCCCCTCGGCGTTTTTCTCCTTGGCGAGCCGCACGAGTTTCTCCGAGAGGCGATGGAACTCGGCGCTGTAGTGATCGTAGACGGCATCACGTTTCGCGGTGTGCCATTCATCGATGTCCCGGAGTTGACGTGCGCCTCGATCGATCAAGTCGAAGTCGCCGTACATCAAACCTTCCAACGTCTGTTGAGAGGCGGCGAGCTTGGCGCGCATGAGAATCGCGTCGCGTTTCTCCTCGCGACTCGGATCGGCGGCTCGCGTGCTCAGAGAGTCGATCAGAATCCCTACGATCAGGAAGCAGGCCAGAGTGAATGCAACGTTCTTCATGACTCAAGTTCCTCTTATGTGATAATTGCCGACATGTGCTTTCGTTAGCGATTCCGATTCTGCGAATACCCGACGATGTCGTCGATCGTTCGCAACTTTCCGTAATCGGATTCCGGAACGTCGATCCCGAGCTTCTTATTCAATCCGATGAGGAGTTGCAGAAAATCGTAGGAGTCGATCTCCAGCGCTTCGCGAAGATGATCGGTCGGCTTCAAGCTCGCAGAATCGACATCGGGTGCGATTCGGCGAAGTTCACCGATCACGACGTCTCGAATTTCAGCATCGGTTCGACTCATAGCTGCTCCGGACTTCGTAAACGACGGTCGAGCGCATCGAGAAACTTGGCGCCGATCCGGCCATCGGTCGCGCGGTGGTCGGCGGCGAGCGTGACATTCAACAACGAACGGACGCAAACGGAGTCGTTTTCGACCCAAGGCCGTTTCACGATCTTGCCTAACCCGACGATCGCCAACTGCGGTGGATAGATGACGCCGTAAACGGTCTCGACGCCGAGGTCTCCGAGGTTCGTGAGCGTCACCGTGGCGTCGGTCATCTCCGAACTGCGGAGTCGACCTGCCCGAGCGCGCGGGATCAGGTCATGAATTTCCTTCATTAACTCATCGAGCGACTTGCGATCCGTATCGTGAATCGCCGGTGCGACGAGTCCCCCGCCTCTCATCGCGATGGCCAGCCCGACATGGATCCGCTCGGAGAGCCGCACTCGTCCATCGATCCACGAGCCGTTCAACTCCGGGACGTCGCGCAGCGTGAGAGCCAGCGCTTTCAAGAGCAGCACGGCGGGCAGAATACGATTGGGGAGCGTTCTCTTAAGGTTCTCCGCCTCGAGCCGTGCCAAGGCCTGAGTCATGTCGATCGTCGTTTGCAGATAGTAGTGCGGAATCTCCTGTTTCGATTTCGACATCGCGGCCGCGATCGCGCGCCGCATTCGGTCTCGACCATCCTCCGGCTGTGCGAGAGTTGCATCGAGCGCCGTCGTCGCGGGGACGACGTTTTTCGCTTGCTCGACGTCATTTGCTTCGATGACTCCGCCGGCGCCGGTCCCCTTAACACGTCCGAGGTCGACGCCGAGTTCGGCCGCTCGCTTTCGGGCCAGCGGCGTCGCCTTCACTCGGTCCGGTCCAGGAGAACGGATGTTCGACGTCGATGTGATGGGCGACGGCGGTTGCGCTGAAAGCGCACCGATGTCGGGCTGTTGCGGAAGCGGCCTGACGGATGACGCGGTATCCGTCGCGCCGTCGATCACCGCCATTAAGGCACCGACCGCGAGTTTTTCTCCCGGCGCGGCGACGATCTTCTCGACGACTCCCGCATCGAAGCATTCGACGTCGATGACCCCCTTATCGGTTTCGACTTCCGCGACGACTTGGCCGCGCGCGACCGTATCGCCCGGTTTGATTTTCCACGCGACCAGGGTTCCCGCGGTCATGTCGGCGCCGAGGCTTGGCATGAGAAACTCAGCCATGTTTGTGAACCATCCCTTTGACCGCTTCGATGATGGTCGCCGCCTGCGGTAAAGCCTCGTGCTCGAGATGCTTGGCATACGGCATCGGCACTTCGGCTCCGCACAGCCGCACCACCGGACCGTCGAGGTCGTAAAAAGCCTGCTCCATGATTCGGGCCGCGATCTCCGCCGAGATGCCACCGCTGCGCCACCCGTCGTCGACGACCAGCGCGCGATGCGTCTTGGCGACCGACTTCATGATCGTGGCGTCGTCGAGCGGGCGCAACACCCGGAGATCGACGACTTCGACCTCGATCCCCTCGGCTGCGAGTGCCGTGGCCGCCTCAAGCGATTTATAAAGCCCGGCGCCGTACGTCACGATCGTCGCATCGGCACCGGTGCGGCGGACTTGAGCGTGAGCGATATCGAACGGCTCCGAACCGTCGGACATCGTTCCTTCGAGGTTGTACAAAGTCTGATTCTCGAAGATCAGTACCGGATCGGATTCCTGGAGCGCCGCGCCGAGCATTCGGCGTGCGTCGTCGATCGTCGCCGGTGCGAGAATAATGAGACCCGGGATGTGTGCGTACCAACCTTCGAGACTGTGCGAGTGTTGCGCGGCGAGCTGTTTGCCGCCGCCGGTCGCCATACGAATCACCAACGGCACGTTGAACTGACCGCCCGACATATGCAGCAAGGTCGCGGCCGTATTCATGATCTGATCGAGAGCCAGGAGGCTGAAGTTCACCGTCATGATCTCGACGATCGGTCGCATACCGCCGAGCGCGGCTCCGATTCCGGCGCCGACGAAGCCAGCCTCGGCCAAAGGGGTGTCGCGAATTCGCTCCGGACCGAACTCTTCGAGCAAGCCGCGGCTCACCGCGTAACAACCGCCGTAGCGGCCGACGTCTTCCCCCATGAGGAACACGCGAGGATCCGCCTGGAGCGCTTCGCGTAGCGCTTCGCGAACCGCTTCTCGATAGGTGATAGCCGCGGCTGCGATCGTCGCGTTCATACGGATCTCTTTTCCGAGTAGACGAAACGAGTGAGATCGGCGATCGGCTCCCATGTTCCCGACTCTGCGAACGCAACCGCCTCGTCGATTTCGCGGTCCGCGGTCCGTTCCAGTTCGGCGAGTTCCGCCGCACTGAGGAGCCCCGAGTCTCGGCACTTCTGCGAGAAAGTCACGATGGGGTCTCGTTTCTTCCACTCCGCGACCTCGTCTTTGGGGCGGTAGAGTTCGGCGTCGAACATCGAATGCGCACGAAATCGATAGGTGCGAGCCTCCAGCAAATACGGACTTCCTTCGCGCACGAGGGCGACGGCGTCGGCAGCCGCCTCGGAGACGGCGAGCACGTCCATTCCATCGACGGCCGCGGCGGCTATGCCGTAGCCGGCCCCCTTGCTCGCAATGTCGGTGACCGACTCGGTGAGTCGCAGCGCCGTTCCCATCGCGTAAAGATTGTTCTCGCAGACGAACAATACGGGGAGCTTCCACAACGCCGCCAGATTCATCGACTCGTGAAACTCCCCTTCCGCAACCGCCCCTTCTCCGAAGAAACACGCCGTGACACGCCGCCGACCTTGCATCTTGTCGGCCAGCGCCAGACCGACGGCGACGGGCAGTCCCCCGGCGACGATCGCATTGCCGCCGTAGAATCGGGTTGCGGCGTCGAAGATATGCATCGAGCCGCCCCGACCGCGTGCGCAACCCTCTTGCTTGCCGTACATCTCGGCCATGATCGCTCGGGCGGAGACTCCTCGGGCCAAAGCTTGGCCATGTTCGCGATAGGTCGCCAGCACGGCGTCGTCGGGAAGCAGATTCTCCATCACGCCCGTCGCCGTCGCTTCTTCACCGACATAGAGGTGGAGAAACCCTCGGATTTTTTGCGCGCCGTACAGTTCGACGCACTTCTCTTCGAACCGACGAATTAGAATCATCTTTCCGAGAAGTCTCAGCGCGCGATCCCGATCGAGACTTGCTGCCACGATGCTCATGTGTCGGTCTCCAGCGTCGATAGATCTCCCTCAGGGAGTCCAAGCTCACGCGCCTTGAGGAGGCGTCGCATGACTTTGCCGCTACGTGTCTTCGGCAGACTTGCGGCGAACTCGATTTCCTTCGGCGCCACGGCCGGCCCGAGCCGCTTTCGGCCGAACCCTAGCAATTCCGCTTGGAGCGCTTCGCTCGGCACGTTCGGCTGCTTGAGGACGACGAACGCCTTCACCAATTGGCCGATCAACGCATCGGGCTTGCCGATCACCCCCGCTTCGGCCACGGCGGGATGTTCCATGAGCGCGCTTTCCACCTCGAACGGTCCTACCATATGACCGGAGGTTTTGATGATGTCGTCGGAACGGCCTACGAACCAGAAGTAGCCGTCGGCGTCGCGTCGGGCGAGATCGCCACTTAGATACCAATCGCCGCTGAAGCAGTTGCGATAACGTTGGTCGTCGTGGAGATAGCCGCGAAACATCGAAGGCCAACCGGTCTTGAGAGCCAGTTCTCCCTCGACGTCGGGCTCGGCGACCACTTCGACGTTTCCATCGACGCGACTCACGATCGCCGATTCGATTCCCGGCAACGGCTTGCCCATCGAGCCGGGCCGAGTGTCCATCGACGGAAAATTCGCAACCATGATACCGCCGGTTTCCGTCTGCCACCAATTGTCATGAATCGGCAGACCGAGTGCTTCCGCTCCCCACACGACGGCCTCAGGATTCAACGGCTCGCCGACACTCAGCACTAGTCGTAGCGAAGAAAGGTCATATTGCTGACGAGGTTCGCCGGGGATTCGCATCAGGCGGCGGATCGCCGTCGGCGCGGTATACCAAACCGTGACGCGCTCATCCTGCAGAATGCGATACCAGCGTTCGGCGTCGAAATCGGCTTCGTCGACTAGGTTTACGACGCCGTGAAGAAGCGGTGAGAAGATGCCGTACGATGTGCCGGTGACCCAACCTGGATCGGCAGTACACCAGAAGACGTCGTCCGAACGAAAGTCCAGCACGTATTTGCCGGTCGCGAAGTGTGTCAGCGCCGCTTCGTGAACGTGCAGCGCGCCTTTCGGCATTCCCGTCGTGCCGCTTGTGAAGTGCAGTAGGGCGAGGTCGTCCGGCGATGTCGGAGGAATGGCGAACTCATCGGACGCGGCCGCGATCAGCCTGGGCAGCGAACGGACGTCGGACGATCGGTCTTCGGCCTCGTCGACCAACAGCACGGTCTTCAATTGCGGGAGTCGTTCTCGCAGCGCCGCGACCTTCTTGTCGTACAGCGCCGTGGTCGTTACCAGCAGCTTGCCGTCGCCGCGGTGGAGTCGTTGAAAAATCGGCTCCGGGCCGAATTGCGAGAACAGGGGGCAGAACACGGAGGCGTTTTTGAGGGTTCCTAACGCCGCAAAGTACAGTTCCGGAATCCGCCCCAACAGCGAAAAAACGGAATCCCCTTTACCGAGCCCGAGAGTTCGTAGGACGTTCGCAAGTCGATTGCTCTGCCGAGCGAGATCGACGTAGGAGAAGGTTTTTACCGAGCCGTCCTTCCCCAGCCACCGCAACGCCGTGCGATTTGCGTTCGGACCACGTGCGTGACGATCGACGGCCAAAGAAGCGAGATTGAAGCTCGCGTCCGCAGCATCGGATCCGAGTTCGGCCCGGACGCGATCCCAGGTGAACTCCGAGCGGATTCGATCATAATCGCCGAGGTGAAAAGGCGATCGATCGTTGCTCGGCGACTTTCTGATGACCGGGAAGGGCATGCGATTCGTAGACTTCGTAGGAACATCGTTCGTAAGAGCCATTGCGCCGCTATTAACGCAAACGACATGCCCCTCGCTTTCGACCTGAAAAACTCATTGCCACGGCGAAGAATCGACCTCATGGAGGGCAGTCGACTCAATCTTGAAGGGCGGCCCCTGTGCGATTGAGAGCGCCTCATCGCCGTGAGCGCGCCGATTCGCACACTCGTCGTGGTCGGCTGGAGCGGTCGACGTAGTGCTATCCAGTCGAGGGAGCGAATCGCAGATGGAGGAACGTATTTCTGCCGACAACGGGCAGCGGTACGGCGATTGCTTTTGTGCTGTGAGTCGACTCGGTCGCTCGAAATGATCGTTGGGCCGCGTTGGGAAATTTCGCCGAGGTTCGCGCCATGCGTCGACTCAAGATCTTGGTTCCCTTCGATTTTTCGCGGAGCAGTCATGCCGCCTTTGAGGCATCGCTATTGCTGGCTTGCGGTTCACATGGCAAGGTACCAGCGGCTCACATGACTGCCGCGGAAGCGCTGACTTCGGGCTTCGAAGACCTCTTTCCATCGTCGGAGCTCTAAGGACTATCGAAACAGTTGGCCGAAGCCTGCCGACACGATCCTGGAGTTACGGTAGAACGTAGAATAATTCACGGGCCGGTTGCCGAGGCCATTCTCGATCTCGCGCGTTCGGAGTAAGTGGATTTGATTGGGATGGGTACCCACGGACGACACGGCCTAAACAGGTTCTTGATGGGAAGCATCGCGGCAGCCGCATTGCGAGCGAGTCCGACGCCCGGCTTGTTGGTGAGAGGGACTCTTTCCCGATCCGTCTCCGATGTCGGAGATGCTCACGCGGGCTCTACTAAGGCAACAGTGAGGATCTGATGGCGGAAGACGTCGCGGCCGAAACGCCGAAGCTTCGTTTCAATCACCCTTGGTTCGTTGCCGTTTGGCCCGGCATGGGAAACGTGGCGATGAACGCGGGAGTCTATCTGCTCGCGAAGCTCGGTATGAACGTCTTTGGTGAGATGGACACCCGCGGCTCGTTCGACATCGAACAAGTCGAGACATCCGATGGCCTGATCTTACCTCTACGTCATCCGCAGAACCGGCTTTTCGCTTGGACCGATCCGCAAGGGAAGCATGACTTGATCGTGTTCATCGGCGAGGCGCAGCCGCCGCTCGGTAAACATGCCTTCTGCAGTCAATTGATCGAGCTGGCACGTCGGTTCAACGCGGAACGAGTATTCACTTTCGCTGCCATGGCGACGGAAATGACCCCGTCGGAGCCGTCGCGAGTTTTTTGTGCCACGACCGACGGTTCGCTGCTCGACGAATTGAAGCGACATCGCCTCGAGATGCTCAGAAGCGGACGGATCGGCGGACTTAACGGCTTGCTCCCCGCCGTTGCGGCGGAAGCCAGCCTGCCGGGGATCTGTCTTCTCGGCGAAATGCCGCATGTCTTCAGTCAACTGTCGTATCCCAAGGCCTCGCTGTCGATCCTCGAAGCGTTTTGCTCCGTGACCGGTATGTCCGTTGACCTGAGCGAGCTTGAGCAGCAAGCCGAAGCCGTCGATCAACGGCTCGCTCCGCTCTGGGATCAGCTGCAGGAAGCGGTACGGCGAGCTCGGAAACCGGACGAGGAATCGGAGTCGGCCGTCATTCCGTCGCCGGAAGAAGAAGGAATCGATCCGCAGGAAAATCAACGCTTGGAGCTGTTGTTCGAGCAGGCCGGCAAGGACCGCACGAAGGCGTTCGAGCTGAAGCAGGAGCTCGATCGGCTGGGGGTGTTTAAAGACTATGAGGACCGATTTCTGGATCTCTTTAAGCATCCCCAGTAAACGACGGTATTCACTTTTCACGAACGCGGACGTCGCCCGAACCGCATGGAGAAACGAACGATGTCGAACGAAACCGAGACCTTGCACGATCGAGTCGACGCATGTCGCCGGCACCTGACGACGGCGGAACTCAACGCGGACGTGCGCGGCGAATTATTGCAATTATTGGCCGATTTAGACGAGCGACTTGCGAACCAAGCCTCGTCGTCGAAGTCTACGACGGCGAAGTTCCGGACCGAGCAACAGACGCTCCCGTCACCGATCGAGCGTTTGAGAGACCTCGAACGGTCCGTCGAAGCGACCCATCCGGTGCTTTGCGGACTGGTCGGGAATTTAGCCGACTCGTTGAGTCGCCTGGGAATCTGAGTCGGATCGCTCGGAATTTTTCGGCGCGTCGTGCGTTCATGCGTGAGCGGCTCGTTGCGCGCTTTCCAGAGCTTCGCGAATCATCACCAATTCCCCGACATTCTCCAACGTGAGTAGACCGACGAGCTCTTCATTACGAAGCACGGGCATCGTCGGGCAGTCGCGAGTTTGAAAGCGCTCGATTGCGACGGTGAGCGGCTCTTCGGCATGAGCCGTCGAGAACGTTCGTTGCATCGCCGTTTCAACCGTTCCCTCGCCGCCGGCCCGAGCGACCGAGCTGAGGAGATCGGTCCGGGTCAGCACGCCGACGACCCGAGCCGTATCGACGACGGGCAAGTCATGCTGAGAGCCGGCGAGGATCAACTGAATGGCACGCTGGATCGAATCTTGCGGAGCGAGGCTTTGAAAGTCGGTGAGCATTGCCTTCGCGACCGAGATACCGTTGAGCGTTGACTTCATTCGGACCTCACCGGCTTCCTGGGCGGCGCCAATCCAGACGAAGAGCGCGATGAACAAAAGAACCGGGTTCGCCAGGATGCCGACCAACGCGAGCAGCAGCGCCAAGGATTGCCCGACCGACGCCGCGATTTGCGTCGCACGCGCGTAGTCGAGTCGCGTGGCGAGTAAGGCTCGCAACACCCGCCCGCCGTCCATGGGAAACGCCGGCAAGAGATTAAATAACCCGAGGAAGACGTTCACGACTAGGAGCCTTTGCAAGAAGGGCACGTCGTTCGGCGTCAGTTGTTCCACCGGGACATAGGAATGCGTGAGCTGCAAACCGGCGAACACGACGGCGGCGATGACCATATTCACCGCCGGGCCGGCCAATGCGACCCAGAGTTCCTGACGGGGATTCTCGGGGATTCGCTCCATGCGTGCGACTCCGCCGATCGGTAGCAGCGTGATATCGCGCGTCTTGATGCCGAATCGAGCGGCGGTCAGAGCATGGCCGAGCTCGTGCAGGACGATGCAACCGAAGATCGCAAGCACGAATCCGACTCCTTCCAACGCCGCGACGAAACCTCGTCGCTCCGACCATTCGCTGTAAAAAGCGAATGCTAACAGAATGAAGAACGTGGCATGCACGTAGACGCCGATGCCTCTCACTTCTCCGATTTTCCAAGACCAATTCATCGCGTAGTCGTCCGTGGTCGGCGGGGATAAACATTCGACGCCCAGTCCGCTGGGCTCGGCTCTAGAGGCAATCGCTATGCCGCCGGTGCGCGACCTTAAGTCTAAGCTTTCCGATCTTGCAGACGCCACTCCCGCGATATTCCCGGTTTACCGTACGGTGAAAAGATTGCTGATCGCTTTTGGCTGTTTGACGGAACCCTTGGTGGCGACCTCTCTGAGGACGATCAGTCGGAAAGACTCGGCGCGAACGCGGATAACAGCGGCTGGACGAGACGAATCATTCCGTGGGTGTGGCCGTTGCGAATTACGCATGGCTGCGCGGCAATCGAACCGGCCGGGAGCCGCACGGCGTGCGTTATCAGCGACAGGCGCGCTCTGCCGCACACGTCGCGAACCTGGCCGGCTGATTAGAGTGCCCTTTCGGGCACCACGGCGGCGTAGGAACAATCGCGAATCGCTCTGGATCGATTGCGACTCGCGACGGCACGGCGATTGCTTACGAGGACCTCGTAACACGCTTCCCTCGCACCAGCTTCTAGGAAAGCCGCTCGTGAAAGCTCGACTCATCTTGGTGCCGATCGATTTTACGCCGACCAGCGGCGCCGCTTTGGAGGCCGCAACGACGTTGGCACTCAGCTCCGTCGGCAAACTACTAATTTTTCATGTCTGCGAACGTCAAGGACTCGCGGAGAACTTGACATATGGTCTGGTCTACCCGGACCTTTCGACGGTGGAGTTGACCAAGAAATTGGCAGCCGTCGTACCTTCCGATAAGAGCGTCCCTTACGAACATCGACTTCTGAGCGGAAGTCCGGCTGGGAGGATTCTCGACATCGCCGAGTCGGAACACGTCGACCTGATCGTTTTAGGTACGCACGGTCGCCGCGGCATCGACCGCGTGCTGATGGGTAGCGTTGCGGAAGCGGTCGTACGTCGCGCCAAGTGTCCGGTCCTGGCTGTGAAGGCCGACGTGCCGTCGGCCGTTCTCGCCTCATGAAAGACCTGAAACGACTTTCGATACGAATTACTTCATCTCCCACTCTGCAAAGACACGCCGCAATGAATATGCAACTACTGCTTTGTGAATCGAATGAATCGTCCCTCGGGGAGCTCCGAGATTACTTGACCGGTCGCGGCTTCGACGTTGAGGTCGCGTCGAACGGCTTGCAATGCCTATTGCTTTTGCGGGAAATGCGTCCCGACATCGTCGTGTTGAATTGGGAGCTGCCGTGGGGCGGCGGCGACGGCGTTTTGTCCGTCCTGCAAGAGGAGTTTCGCTTGCTTCCCGTCGTCATTTCGACAAGGAATCTAAGCACGGTTTCGCGAACGCTCCGCTATGACGGCATCGTTGAGTTAATCGGCCGACCGCTTCGTCCGAAAGAAGTCTATAGCGGAATTCTTAACGCACTGAGGCGGTCGGAGAATCTCTGCGAAACGATACCCGATACGCAGCCTGTCGGCGCGACTGGGAAGCTCTAGTTCCGGCGACGTGTGGCGTCGCTATTCAAATTACGACCGGAAGCCTTTCGATCCTGCCCGCGGAGTCGGCAGGAGACTTGAGGGTGCGGTTCCAGTCTTGCTTTCCGTGGAACAGGCCATGGTTTACCTGCTGCAACCATCGGTGGATTTATGCATGCGATCACGCTTGATTCTCTCGAATTGACGCCGGAAGAACTGGAGCATAGCCGAGCAGCGATACGAAATTCGGCCTATCGAAAGTGGCTCGACGCCGGATGCCCGCGGTGCGATGACTTGGAGTTTTGGCTTTCGGCGGAGCGCGACTGGATCGAGTATTGTTACGTCCCGCACCGTCGGCGCGAAAACGAAGCGGCGTTTTTACCCTAAAGTGTATCGCACGGTTTTCCGTAGACCCCGATATTGGCGAGGCGTCCGCCAGGCGCGATGATCGCCTGACAGAGATCGAAATTCGCCGGGTGTCAGAGCTTCCAGGCGAGCTAGATAAGTGATCAGCCACGCTCTTCATCGATGAAATCGGCGAGATGCCGGGCTCGCTGCAGCCTAAGCTGCTCCGTGTGTTGGAAGACGGCTCGATGCGCCGCATCGGTTCGGCGAAAGAGCGCCGCGTCGACGTGCGCATCGTGGCGGCGACGAATCGAGACATGGCCGCGGAGGTGAAGGCCGGTCGATTCCGCGAAGATCTCTACAACCGGATCAACGTCATGTCGCTACGGTTGCCGCCGCTACGCGAGCATAACCGCGACGTTACGCTGTTGGTCCGAAAGTTCCTCGGCAATGATTGGCAGATCGAGCCCGAGGCGCTTGCGGCGCTCGAACGATAGGCTCTAAAGAAGATGCTATGATGGATAGTGCTTGCGTATAACTACCGCTTGACCGACCGTAGGTTCAAGGTCGGCGGGCGATCGCTTCTCCTCGTCAACCATCAGGATTCGCTCTCTCCTCATCGCGGCCCCGAAGAGAAACGGAATCCTTCGATCAGCGAGAGCAATTCCCTAACGTCGAACGGCTTATAACAGACGGCGTCGGCCGGAATGCTTTGCGGCTGTTCGCCGGATTCGTCCGGGCGATGTCCGGTAATAAGAATCGTTCGCGCTTGGGATTCGAGGCGACGTACCGTTTGCAGTAGCTCCAGCCCATCGCCGTCGGGCAAGCGTGAATCGACGAGTACGATTCCGAATCCGTTGTTCTGCAAGCGTGCGGTCGCGGAGCGAACGTCATGTGCGACGGCGACGCGGTAATTATGATCGTGGAGTAAGTCGCATAGAGTTGCACATAGATCCTGGTCGTCGTCGACGACTAACACGAGCGGCTGCAGCAGCGCCTCATCTAAGGTCGCGGCCAACTGAGCGAGATCGACCGGTTTGGAAAGGATTTTTCGCAGGCCGGATTTAAGTGCTCGGTCGGCGCGAGGATGGTTGGGATAGGCCGTCGCAAGAATGGCGACCGTTTCCGGGCTCTGTTCCTTCATCTTGCCGTAGAGTTCGATGCCGTCCATACCCGGCATCATGAGGTCGAGCACCGCCGCGTCGTAGTACGTCGACTGCATCCGTTGCAGGGCTTCGAACCCGTCATTCGCCATGTCGACTTGATAGCCCAGGTCGGTGAAGATATCCGAAAGGTTACGACAGGCGTCCGCCTCGTCGTCGACGATCAACAGTGAAGGTGTGCGATTCATTTGATGCTCCCGGACGGCGCCGACAATCGGACCGCGAACGTACTTCCCGCTCCCACGACGCTCACAGCCATCGGCTAGGTACTATTTGGGCTTATGATTACAACCGGCGACCACTGCGACATGGCCCTCCGCGAGCTATTCGGCGGTGCTTCGCCGCAGTAAGCAAGCCTCTCGGTGATTTCACTTTGGTTGCACGACATCCACGTCGTTGCGGATCTCATGCGTTCCGGAAACAGCTAAGGCGGTCGCTTGCGCGATTTGCTTTAGGTAGTAACTGGAGACTCGTCCCCTGAGAACTACGACTCGAGCGCGGACGGAGGCCCGAACCGCGTGCAGTGCTCGGTAGCCCCTGGCACGCAGGGCACGTTCGACTCGCTCAGCCAAGTGTTGGTCTTCCAGGCTCTGCGTCAGGAGCGGCGCGGTCACCTCAGGATCGTGCTTCTCCTTAATGGGATGCTCGCGCGCGGGAAGCGTGGCAGACTGGCTCATAGACAATACCCCCTTGTCATCCGATGAAAGGCGCTGAGTAACGACGAACACGATTCAGTTTCGACGGCTCCCTTCGTTCTTATCTGTCCAGCAGAGCGATCGGCGTGAAAGGCTTAGGCAGATAATCCGCGATGGGGGGCTCGTTGAGTTCGGTCAATTCCGGCAGCGCAGCAGGCGTGGCCGTGAGCAGGTTTCGGCCACACTGACCAACATTTGGGGCGCGTCGTAATGCAATCGCTGATCGTGATTGTCTTCATCGATAGACTCGTCGCTCAGAGAGAAGCGTCATCGAAGGAACATCGCGCCTCGAGGATCGTTCGTGAATGTTGCAATCGGATCCGTGCATCGATCCTATCGACTTGAGCGGACGCTCCTATCGGTGAGACTGGCAATCCTCATCGCATGTGTAGGCGCTGCGCTTACAAGCCGCCGACCTGCAAGGCCTGGAATGTCCCAAACTCGTCGCAGGCCGATAAATTCGCTTCGTGACGGGAATCTCAGCGCGCAGGCGGGCTGTCGCGTCTACCCACGGCGGCTATATTGGCAGCCGTCGCTTCGGCATCAATATTTTTGATTCATCCGCCCGGTTTCGACATTGCATGTTCGGACAAAATCAACGCTTGCTCAATTGGGAACTCTCTTCTCCTCGAGCGACTTGGGTCATCGTCTTGGCGGTGATCTCGTTCGCTGAGTACCTCATCATGCGATTGCTGTCGCATATCGTGGGTAGTTCCTCCTCTTTGCTTACGGCCGCCGTCGTTGATTCCGTCCTCCTTACCGTGATCGCCGCGCCACTTCTTTGGTTAACGATCGTCCGCCCGCTACGACAAGCGGCTCGGGCTCGCGAGCGCTTCGTCGACAATCTATTCGGAGCGATCGAGGATGAACGCCGGCGCATCGCACACGAGGTGCACGATGGTGTGGGGCAATCGGTCATGTTATTGATCTCCGGCCTGAGGTCGTTGTCGCAGGCCGGACAACCGGACGAAACGCGGCGAAAGGAGCGTGAGTTGCTTTCCTATGCCCAGCAAGCACTCGCCGACCTCAAGCGCGTATCGCTCGGGCTTCGACCGAGCCTACTGGACGACTTCGGATTGAAGCCGGCGATCGAACATTTAGTCGCCGAGGTTCAGGCCCATTCGTCGCTTAAGGTGCGCGTCGATCTGGAGGCCGTTGCCGAGCGGCGATTCGGAGACGACGTCGAAACTCATTTGTATCGCATCGTCCAGGAATCGCTGAATAATATCGTTAAGCACGCCGCAGCCGCCAACGTCGAACTCCTCATGATGCGCGACGGCGAATCCCTTCGTTTGGAAATCAACGACGACGGTATCGGCATCGAGCTGACTCGCTTGGACGGCGCATTGCGATCCGGCGGGCACCTGGGAATGATCGGGATGCGACAACGCGCAAAGCTGCTCGGCGGAGAGTTTGCCGTCGATCCAAACGGCGGGCGAGGCACTCGGATCATCGTGTCGCTTCCCTTTCCGCGAATCGCCTCATGAAAAAAACACGGATCATGCTCGTCGATGATCACAAGGTCCTGCGCAGCGGACTCAAATTGTTGCTCGACGCCCAAAGCGACATGGAGGTCGTCGCGGAGGCTGACGATGCCAAGCACGTGCTGACGACGGCGGGACGCTCGAGTCCGGATGTCGTTTTACTCGACCTAACGCTTCCGAACGGCGGCGGCTTGGCACTGATAGAACCGTTGACGGAGTCCTCTCCGACTCCGCGCGTGATCGTGCTTTCGATGCACAACGATCCTGCTTACGTGCGTTCGGCATTGGCAGCCGGCGCTACCGGATATACGGTCAAATCCATCTCCGAGCAAGCGCTGCTTAGCGCCGTACGTGACGTCGCGCGAGGACGAGTCATTATCGATCTCGATGACGATGCGTTGACCGCGAACGTTTTTCAGGCCCTGACTCGCGGTCATGGCGGAACGCTTTCCGGGATTGCGAAGCTGAGTGACCGAGAGTTGGAAGTGTTGCGGCTTCTCGGACGCGGGCTCACAAACCAAGTCGTCGCTGAACAGCTGGACGTCAGCCCCAAAACGGTGGCGACCTACCGCGCTCGAATCGGCCAGAAGCTCGGGCTCAAGACGACCGCCGAATTCGTCAAATACGCCCAGGAACTAAAGCCGTAGAAATCCGCACGGCAGTTGCGGAATGCTCCGCCACGTATCTCGCAATCGCGAGATCTCGCCGCATTCGGCTCGGATTCATGATCGGGGCTTAACATCTCGCGCAACCTGAACGTGAGAATGCGATCGCCGGCGAGGTGGCTTTCAAAGCGCCGCCGTGCTGAGTGTCACGACATTCCGCACTTATGTGCGTGAGTTCTCGCCATTTTAGCCGATCCTGGCCGGTGATTGCCATCCGCCTGGTTGCTCTGCCGGTGGGGGCAATCATGATCGGGTGATGGCCACCGCACCTCGCACGCAACGTCGTTACGATCGCAGTGCTCCATCGCCCTACTGTGCTCGAAGTTGAAGGTACATCTCGACGATCGCTTCGCAAAGGTCGTCGTCTTTGGTCAGACCTAGAATTCGTGTGACGCAAAGCGGCGCTTCGCCGGCTCTGGTTTTCGTCGCGGTCAAGCTCAACGAGAAGTCGGCTTTTTTGATTACCAGTTCGGTGCCATTCGCGACTAGGGCTCGAAGTACGTTTACGACGTCAGTCATAGCGCACGACGTTAAGGGGAGCCGGTCGGGCCATTTGCAAGGCAGGGTGACGAGGACAGATCCTTCTATCATCCGCGTGCGCCGACGTCGAAATCAAGTCTGCTAGCCACATCGTCCGGGCCGACTTCTGCGACATTCCACATGCCGCAATTATCCGGGCGACGCCGCGGGCCGCGAGGTTCACCACCCCGCGGCCCGTCGTGCGTCGTGCTGGTAGTCGCGAACGTCGAGCCTAGCCCATGACCTCGACCAGTTTGAGGAACGCCGCCTTGAGTTTCGCGGTCGGTGTTTGCTGCCCTTGGGCGGCCTTGTAAAGCGTCAGGGCTGCGTCGAGCCCATCGGCTTGAGTCAGCTTTGCTCCGGCGTTCGAAGAGTGCGACGCCTTAGCCTCGGCGGCATGGCGAACCGCTCGCTTGACCTTTGACTGGGCCCGGATCATCGAGACCATGTTCGGCGAGACGTCGAAACCATATTCCCTGAGCGCCGCAACGACCTCCTTGGGCTTCGCCTGCTTGTGACCCTTCAGGTACTCGCGAATCGCGGCTGACTTGTTTACCTTTGATTCGCCACCGGCCTCGGTGTTAGGCTTCACGTTACGCTTCTTGGCCATGGCGGTTGATCCTCGGTTGGCAACTGGATAGTGTCTAAAACGTAAGTTGCGAAGCCCTGAGTGTCAAAGGGCCGTCGTGTGAACCGCATTGACGCCACCATGCTGTCGCCGAGCGTCTTATGTCAGACTTCGTCATGACCTACCCGGCGTTTTTCCTGCTCAACGAGCACGACGCGCCGGAGCTCGTCGAGATCGACGGGAAACTCTGCGTGTGTCTCTTCACGGATACCGATCTGGTCGCGACGTTCTACCGGGATATGCATGACCACGGGGCCACGCAAGCACATTTGATCGCGGCGCATTCGAGAGTGGAATTGCTGCAGATCCTCGGCCAGTGGCGACCGGTCTTCGAGAGCGACGGGATCCGCTTCGTCGCCTTCGATGTGAGCCCGCGGAGACGGCCGATGTACGGCGAGCTTGCGAAGCTTGTCGCGATGCTGGAGGCGGAGCGATAGTCGTTCATGCGTCGGCGCAGGGCCTATCCGCCGGTTTTTGCCTTGAGAAATTCGGCGGCGCAGGCAAACGCCGCATCTCTCATTGCATCCCCCATCATCTCGGCACTGCACAGCACGGTGTCGTCGACGGCCAGCTTGCGCGCTTCCGTTATGTCCTGTCCGAGATAGACCCCTGCTGAGTGTCACGACATTCAGCACTTTTCTGCGCGAGTTCTCGCCATTTTAGTCCCTGCCCGCCCCGGCTTGGGAGACCTGAGCCGTGGCTTCTCCGCAAGCTCGGCGTTTTAGCGTTGCTGTTTACCGGGAAATTCCCAAGCCGCGCGTACTCCAGCCAAGGGGGCTCGCGTTGTCACCCGTCCAAGCTCAGTTGAGACTCACGGTCACGGGTTCACAGGCGCTACAGGTCCGCTTCCGATTGGCCTCCGCCCGTGCTTGGCGTGCCAGTCGCCGAGCCGCTTCCAGTTCTCCAGGAATCTTGTCTCCCGTGCCGAAGTACATTTCGTCCGGCGTCTGCCCCCGAAACGCGGAGTGCGTGAGTCGCGCGTTATGCTCCTGAACATAAAAGGCGACCAGCTTCTCGACGCTGCGGAGTGTGTCGAGTGTGTTCAGGAACAGCCACTGGTGTTTGAGCACGCGCCACCAGGATTCGATCAGGGAATTGGAGAACGTGATCTCGGTTTGAGCCAGGACTCGGCTCAGCAGGCCCGAGGTTATCAACTCGTCGACGGCTCCATTAAAATTCTCGACTCCGCCGTCGACCAACAACAGGGGCTTGTCGCTACCGACTCCTTTCGCCGCCGTGAGCAAGATCTCCACCGTGGCTAAGGGATTGAAGGTCGGGGAGACCTTCCACGCCAAGATCCGGCGGGAGAAGTTGTCGATCACCGCCTGCAGATAGACTCGGCTGCCGTCGAGCAAGCGGATGAGCGTGGTGTCCATGTGCCAGACCTCATTGGGCCGGGCAGCGCGAATCCCGACCTTCGGCGCGGCCGGGTGGACCCGTTGCCGGGGTCGCCGCCACCGGCGCTCCCGCACCAGCCGATACCAGGTACTTGCCGAAGCGAAGACTTTGCCGATGCGTTGGGCTAACCGAGCCAGCGTCCCGGTCGGCACATGCCGGTAGTCGTCGGAAGTCACCAACTCTTGGATCGCGCTGACTTCCGTGGCCGTGAGTTGCTGCGGCGAGGATCGTGGACAGGAGGACCGATCGTCGAGAGCGCAGGGGTCTTCTCGGCTCCAAGCGTGATACCGCACCGGCGACAAGCGAATAACGCGGAGTAGGGACCGCAACGGCAGAGCGGAACGTGAACGTTCGATGGCTTGCAGCAGCGATCGTTTGTTGCCGCCCTCCGACAATCGAGTCTGGTTCAGCGAGTAGCCGGATATTCGGAACACAACCAACAACACCCGCAGCAACGCGATCAACTTCTGAACTCGTCTGCGGAGCAGGAGCACTTCTCGCTGTAACTGAGTCGAGTCCGTGTCCACCGTGTCGATGGTCACGACTGGGGCGTTCGGTTCTCTGAGCCAGCCACGAGCGGTCGAGCGCGGGACGCCTCGTTGAACGGCGCAGTGGATGTCCCGCGTGGTGCGGACCAGATTCCGGAGACGGTGATCGTAACGACGTAGTGTACGAGTTGCGGTGGCCATCACACGATCATGATTGCCCTCACCGGCACAGCAACCGGGCGGACCGCAATCGCCGGCCGGGATCGATTAAAATGGCGAGAACTCGCGCACAAAAGTGCTGAAGGTCGTGACACTCAGCACGGCGATCGACCACGGTCAGGCCTTCACGCGTCGTCCCTTGAAAGTCAACGAAGGCATGAGCGGCGTGTGCCGCGCGGCGACAGGGGTGCGAACGAAAGTCACTCGACATGAGGAAGTTCTCGTAATGACGTGCGTCAAGCTTC
>JAIOPP010000142.1 GCA_021413845.1 Planctomycetia bacterium
GAAGCTCGGCCGCGAAGAGTTCACTCGCGACATTCCGAACGTCAGCGAAAAGATGCTCCGCAACCTCGACGAAGGGGGCATCGTGCGGGTCGGGACGTTCGTCCGCCAAGGCGATATCCTCGTCGGCAAGGTCTCGCCGAAGTCGAAGACCGAACTGACGCCGGAAGAGAAGTTGCTGCACGCCATCTTCGGCCGCGCCGGCGAAGACGTGAAGAACGATTCGCTCGAAGTCCCCTCGGGCATCGAAGGCATCGTCATCCACACGCAAAAGTTCTCGCGCCGGATGAGCTTGTCGGAAGAAGAACGACGTGCCTTCGAGAAGGCGTTGAAAGATGCCGAAACGGACGGCAACGCGAAGATCGCCGCGACGTTCGGAGCGTTCATCGAAGAGATCGAAAAGACGCTCGGCAAGAAAATCGCCGACGAAGACGGCAATGCCTTGGTCCACGGCCAAGAGCATCGTTACGTAGCCGAGCAAGCCGCGCGGTTCAAGATCGACGTGCTCGACATTCGCAGCCCGCAACGGAAGACGGATGTCGAGAAGTTGCACAAGCAAATGTGGCCGGCGGTCGAAGAAGCGATCGACGAGCGCGATCGTCAGCTGAACTCGATGAAGCGCGGCGACGAACTGCGCAGCGGCGTGTTGCAAATGGTCAAGGTCTACATCGCTGCGAAGCGTGTGATCTCGGTCGGCGATAAGATGGCCGGACGCCACGGTAACAAGGGTGTGATCGCGAAGATCCTCCCGCGTGAAGACATGCCGTTCTTGGCCGACGGAACGCCGATTCAGATCATGCTCAATCCGCTGGGCGTGCCGAGCCGTATGAACGTCGGTCAGATTTTGGAAACGCATCTCGGTTGGGCCGGGGCGAAGCTCGGCTTCCAAGCCGTGACGCCGGTCTTCGACGGTGCGAGCGAAGAAGACATTCACAAGTGTCTCAAAGACGCCGGCCTACCGCTGTCGGGCAAGTCGCAATTGTTCGATGGTCGGACCGGCGAAGCGTTCGAGCAGAACACGACGGTCGGTTACATCTACATGTTGAAGCTGCATCACTTGGTCGACGACAAAGTTCACGCTCGTTCGACCGGCCCGTACTCGCTCATCACGCAGCAGCCTTTGGGCGGCAAGGCGCGGTTCGGCGGTCAGCGGTTCGGCGAAATGGAAGTGTGGGCGTTGGAGGCCTACGGCGCCGCTTACATCCTGCAAGAGTTGCTCACCGTCAAGAGCGACGACGTCGAAGGACGCACGAAGATTTACGAATCGATGGTCAAGGGCGAGAACACGCTGGAAGCAGGCACCCCGGCCAGCTTCGACGTGCTCACGAACGAAATCCGCGGCCTTGGCTTGAACATGCAGCTGGAGAAGCGCCGCATCTGAAATGACTAATGACTAATGACCAATGACTAACGCCGGTCGCACGGCGAGAGTCATTCGGTCATCGTCGTTACTTTAGGCATTTGACATTAGACATTAGTCATTCGAACACAACATTGGGTCGACCCAGGACCCCTTAGGAGAATAAACCATGAGCGTCGGCGAAAGCTCTTACGATCGGATTAACGACTACGCCTCGGTGAAGATCAGCCTCGCGCGTCCGCACGATATTCGTAGCTGGTCGTTCGGCGAAGTGAAGAAGCCCGAGACGATCAACTACCGCACCTATCGCCCGGAAAAAGACGGCCTCTTCTGCGAGCGCATTTTCGGCCCTGAAAAGGATTGGGAATGCTCCTGCGGCAAGTACCGCGGCATGAAGTACAAGGGGATGATCTGCGACCGCTGCGGCGTGAAGGTCACGCATAGCCGCGTGCGCCGCAAGCGCATGGGCCATATCGAATTGGCCGCGCCGGTCGTCCATATTTGGTTCTTCAAAGCGATGCCTAGCCGCTTGGGCAATCTGCTCGATATGAAGACCACGGCGATGGAAAAGATCATCTATTTCCAAGACTACGTCGTCATCGATCCGAAAGAGACGCCGCTCAAGAAAAACCAGATGCTGACGGAAGACGAATACCGTCAGGCCCGTGAGCAATACGGCGACGGCTCGTTCGACGCCGATATGGGCGCCGAAGCGGTGCGCAAGATGCTCGCCGGTTTGGAGCTCGTCTCGCTGTCGCAAGAATTGCGCAAGGCGCTCTCGGAAACCAGCTCGAAGCAAAAGCAGAAGGATCTGATCAATCGGCTGAAGATCGTCGAAAGCATTCGCGATTCCGACAACAAGCCGGAGTGGATGGTGCTCGACGTGATCCCGGTGATCCCGCCGGATCTCCGCCCGCTCGTCCTGTTGGATTCGGGCAACTTCGCCACGAGCGATTTGAACGATCTCTACCGCCGCATCATCAACCGCAACAACCGGTTGAAGAAGCTCGTCGACTTGAACGCGCCGGAAGTCATCATTCGCAACGAAAAGCGCATGCTGCAACAAGCGGTCGATGCGTTGTTCGACAACAACCGTTGCAAGCGCCCGGTCCTCGGCTCGAGCAATCGACCGCTCAAGTCCCTCACGGACATGATCAAGGGCAAGCAAGGCCGGTTCCGCGAAAACTTGCTCGGTAAGCGGGTCGATTACTCGGCTCGTTCCGTCATCGTCGTCGGTCCGCACTTGCGGCTGCATCAATGCGGCCTGCCGAAGAAGATCGCGCTGGAGCTTTATCAACCGTTCATCATTCGCCGCTTGAAAGAGCTCGGCCATGCCGACACGATCAAGAGCGCGAAGAAGATGCTCGAGCGTAAAGATACCGAAGTGTGGGATATTCTCGAAGAAGTAATTCGCAACCATCCCGTGTTGCTCAATCGCGCTCCGACGCTGCATCGCATGGGTATTCAAGCCTTCGAGCCGACGCTCGTCGAAGGGAACGCCATCAAGCTGCATCCGCTCGTCTGCAAAGGCTTCAACGCCGACTTCGACGGCGATCAAATGGCGGTCCACTTGCCGCTCTCGATCGAAGCCCAGGTCGAAGCCCATACGCTGATGATGTCGATTCACAACATCTTCAGCCCTGCCAACGGTGCGCCGATTATTTCGCCGTCGCAAGACGTCGTGATGGGTTGCTACTACGAAACGATGAACGTGCCGAATCGCAAAGGCGACGACATGATCTTCGGTTCCGTGTCGGAATGCATGCTCGCGCATGCGGTCGGCAAGGTCGATACGCATGCGCGGATCAAGTTCCGCCTGCCGAAAGATCGCCGCTTGAAGGGAGAAGGGGAACAAAAGCCCGGTATTCTCATCGAGACGACGATCGGCCGCGTCTTCTTCAACGACATGCTGCCCAAGGGGATGCCGTTCTACAACATCGCGATGCGTTCGAGCGAGTTGCAGAAGGTCATCAGCGACAGCTACCAGATGCTCGGCCGTCGCGCGACGATCGACCTATTAGACAACATGAATCGCTTCGGTTTCCGCATGGCGACGGCCTCGGGCCTGTCGTTCGCGACCGACGATCTCATCACTCCACCTACCAAGACGAAGATCATCGGTGAAGCGGAGAAGACGGTTCTCAAGTATCAAAAACTGTATCAACGCGGCGTGATCACCGAGCAAGAGCGTTACAACTCCGTCCTCGATGCTTGGACGCATGCTCGCGAACGCATCACCGCGGAAATGATGAAAGAACACGAGAACGATTATCGGTCGGAAGGCTACGTGAACCCGATTTACCTCATGGCCCACTCCGGCGCGCGAGGCGGTGTCGAGCAGATTCGTCAGCTGGCCGGTATGCGTGGTTTGATGGCGAAGCCGTCCGGTAAGATTATCGAAACGCCGATCAAGGCCAACTTCCGCGAAGGCCTAACGGTGCTCGAATACTTCAGCTCGACGCACGGTGCTCGTAAGGGCTTGGCCGATACGGCTCTCAAGACGGCCGACTCCGGTTATCTGACGCGTAAGCTCGCCGACGTCGCGCAGAACGTCGTCGTTACGATCCAAGATTGCAAGACGACGCAAGGCATCACGAAGGGAACGATCTATCGCGGCGAGAAGGTCGAAGTTCGGCTTTCCGACTCGATCCGCGGCCGTTGCAGCCGCACGAACATCGTCAACCCGATCACCGACGAAGTCATCGTTCGTGAAAACGATTTGATCACGCCGACCATCGCCCGCCGCATCGAAGACATGGGCTTGGAGAAGATCCAAGTTCGTAGCCCGATGACGTGCGAAGCGTCGCTCGGTGTTTGCCGCTTGTGCTACGGCATGGATCTCTCGACCGGTTCGATGGTCGAAGAAGGCATGGCCGTCGGCATCATCGCCGCTCAGAGCATCGGCGAGCCGGGCACGCAGCTCACGATGCGTACGTTCCATATCGGTGGAGCGGGCCAACGTCAGTTGGAAGAAAAAGAAATCAAGGCGAAGAAGACCGGTATCGTGAAGTTCACGCGCATGAAGGTTGTGCGCAACATTGAAGGTCAGCTCGTCGTGCTCACCCGCAACGGTGAAATCTCCTTGCTCGATCCGAAGGGTCGCGAGTTGGAGAAGTACGAGATCCCTGCCGGTGCCGTGTTGCACGTCGAAGAGAATGCGGAAGTCCAAGCAGGAGGCGTCCTCTGCGAGTGGGATCCGCATAGCATCCCGATTCTCGCGGAAAAAGCAGGCAAGGTTCGCTACGAAGAAATCATCGACGGCGAAACGGTCCGCAGCGAGAAAGACACGACCGGTAACATTCGTAAGATCATCACCGAGCATAAGGGTGAGTTGCACCCGCAGATCATCATCGAAGATGAGCACGGGAAGATTCTCGACTTCTATTACCTGCCCGAGAAGGCGCATCTTGAAGTCAACGAAGGTGAAATCATTACCGGCGGTAAGTTACTCGCGAAGACTCCGCGTGAAGCGGCAGGCACGCAAGACATCACCGGCGGTCTCCCTCGCGTGACGGAAATCTTCGAAGCTCGCAAGCCGAAAGATCCGGCGGTCATCGCCGAAATCGACGGCACGGTCGAGATCCTCGGCGAGAAGCGCCGCGGCAAGCGAACGATCATCGTCAAGAGCGAGAGCGGCATCGAACGCGAACATCTCGTGTCGCACGGTAAGCATCTTCGGGTGCATAGCGGCGACTACGTTCGCGCCGGCGAAGCGCTCGTCGACGGTCCTTTGGTGCCGCACGATATTCTCCGGATCTCCGGCGAAGAAGCGGTGCAGCATTATCTGACCCGCGAGATTCAAAACGTCTATCGCAGCCAGCGCGTGGAAATCGACGACAAGCACATCGAGATCATCGTCTCGTCGATGCTCCGCAAGGTGCGCATCGAAACCGTCGGCGACACCGGCTTGCTGCCGGGCAGCCTGATGGATCGCATCGAATTCCGCACGGCCAACCAAGGGCTGCACGGTTGCGTTCGCATCACGCAAAAGGGCGACAGCGAATTCGCCGAAGGCTCGATCGTTCCGAAGGAAACCTTGGAACAGGTCAACGCTCAGATCGAAACTCTCGGCGGCACTCCGACCAAGGGAGCTCGTCCGAAGCCGGCTACTGCGAGCACGCAGTTGTTGGGAATCACGAAGGCGTCGGTGCAAAGCTCCAGCTTCATCTCCGCCGCGAGCTTCCAAGAGACGACGAAAGTGCTCACCGAAGCGGCGCTGGCCGGCAAGGTCGACAAGCTCGTCGGCCTCAAGGAAAACGTTATTCTCGGCCACTTGATTCCTGCCGGAACCGGTTTCAAGACCTACCAAGAATCGGAAGTCCGGATCAATCCGCAAGCGTTGGAAGACATCGCCGCGGAGAAAGACAAAGTCTTGTCGCGCAGCTTCCCGCTGCTCGATGGTGCCGGCGACGGCGAACGGAAGCCGGCCGCCGAAACCAAAACCGCCAGCTCGCTCGACGCTTTGTTGGGTGGTGCCGGCGGAGAATAGTCTCTTCTCACCGACCTTTAGGTGAGAAGAGAAGCTAGGCCGAGCGGCGAGGTTTCGGTGAAGAACCGACTCGCCGGCGGCCGAACGAATGCAGGTTGCAGTACGAAGAATCGAAATGCGAAAAATGAGCGGTTTGCGTCGGGTTTAGGCCCGGCAGACCGGCGAATCGGGATCTTGGCTCGCCCTTGACAGGCACCGGGGTTTCGATAGGCTAAAAGGCTCGAAATTTTTCAAATTTCGTTGCATGGCCGAAGTGCTAGATTTTCAGGTTTGATTTTAAAGGGCCGTGGTCGAAACGGCCCCCTTGGATAACTCCCCTCCGGACGACGAACGGACCCGCGAATGCCGACGATCAATCAGCTCGTAAAGAACAACCGCAAGGCGCCACGCCGCTTCAGCAAGAGCCCGGTGCTTGAGAAGTGCCCGCAAAAGCGCGGCGTGTGCTTGCAAGTCAAGACGATGACCCCGAAGAAGCCGAACTCGGCCCTTCGTAAGATCGCCCGCGTGCGGTTGTCGAACGGCAAGGAAGTGACGGTTTACATTCCGGGCGAAGGCCACAACCTGCAAGAGCACTCGATCGTCCTCGTGCGCGGCGGTCGTGTTCGCGACTTGCCGGGCGTGCGCTACCACATCGTTCGTGGCGCGCTCGATACGCTCGGCGTTACCGGTCGTAAGCAATCGCGCAGCTTGTACGGTGCGAAGAAGTCGTAACGTGCGTCGCGGCTTACGAAGCCCGTCGGCCCTGTGCGGCCGCGCTTCGTAAGACTTTCACACGCAGTAATTCTAAAATCAGTCACTCTCAAATACCGAAGTCGTCAGCTTCTCGATAGGAATCATCAGATGGGTCGTATTACCGCCAGCCGTACCATGCTCGCTCCCGACGCGCGATTCAACTCGCTGCTGGTGAGCAAATTCATCAACTGCTTGATGTACGACGGCAAGAAGAATCGGGCCACGCGCGTGTTCTACGATGCGATGGACGTCATCGCGGACAAGATCAAAGATGCCGATCCGGGCGAAGTGTTCAATCGGGCCATCGACAACGTGAAGCCGGAAGTCGAAGTCCGCTCGAAGCGGGTCGGCGGTGCGGCTTACCAAGTGCCGATGCAGGTCAACAAGGTCCGTCAGCAATCGTTGGCGATCCGCTGGGTGTTGATGGCCGTTCGCGAAAAGAAGGGCCGCGCCACCCATGAGAAGCTCGCCGACGAGCTTATGGCCGCCTACAAGCGTGAAGGAACCGCCGTGACGAAGCGCGACAACGTGCATCGCATGGCCGACGCCAACAAGGCGTTCGCGCACTTCGCGTGGTAAGCTGCGGCTACGGTCGATAAGCTCCGGCGAAGATCGCCGAATGTCTGTAGAATCTCCAATGACGAACGAAGGTCTCACGACTTCCGTTCGTCATTTTTTTGTTTTGAGTTCGTCTCTCGTTCGTCATTCAGACCTTAGTCGTTAGGCATTCTCGGCCATGGCTCGCAAGCTAGAAAACATCCGCAACATCGGCATCATCGCCCACATCGATGCCGGCAAGACCACGCTGACCGAGCGGATGCTGTTCTATGCCGGTGCGATTCATCGCATGGGCGACGTCGACAAGGGAACCACGACGACCGACTTCGACCAGGAAGAGCAAGAGCGCGGCATCACGATCTACGCCGCTTGCGTGACGTTTCCCTGGCGCGACTGCGTCGTGAACTTGATCGACACGCCGGGCCACGTCGACTTCACGGCCGAAGTGGAGCGGAGCTTGCGCGTGCTTGATGGCGCCGTGGTCGTATTCAGCGCACGCGAAGGGGTCGAAGCGCAGAGCGAAACGGTGTGGCGTCAGGCCGATCGGCATCATGTTCCGCGGCTGGCGTTCATCAACAAGATGGATCGCGACGGGGCCGATTTTTACGGCACGGTCGAAGAGATGCGCAATCGATTGGAGGCGAACCCGGTGCCGATCCAGATTCCCGTCGGCATCGGCCCGCCGCATCTGCCCGACAGGTTCCGCGGGATGATCGATCTGATCCGGATGAAGTTCGTCACCTTCTCGGCCGAAACGCAAGGTCGCGAAGAGACGCTCTCCGACATCCCGGAAGACTTGGAACTCGACGCCCACGAATGGCGCAACAAGCTGTTGGAATCGCTCTACGACCAAAGTGCCGAGCTCATGGAGCTCGGCCTCGGCGATGCGCCGATTCCCGAAGAGTTGTTGCATCAGGTGATCCGCGAAGCGACCATCGCGCGCAAGATCGTGCCGGTCCTCTGCGGCACGGCGCTGGATCACGTCGGGATCCCGCCGGTGCTCGATTCCGTGGCCCGTTATCTGCCGAGCCCGCTCGACGTTCCTCCGGTCGAAGGAGTCGACCCGAAGAACCGCGAGAAGAAGCTCATTCGCAGCCCTGATCCCGAGGAGCCGTATTGCGGCTTGGTGTTCAAAATCCTTGCCGATAAATACGGCGATCAAGCGTTCGTGCGGTTGTATTCCGGCACGCTCAAGGCGAACAGCCGCGCGTTCAATCCCGACAAAGACAAGAAGGAAAACGTCAGCCAACTCTGGCACATTCAAGCCGATCGGCGAGAGCAGGTCGAGAGCGTCGAAGCGGGCGATATCATCTGCATCGTCGGCCTACGGCACTCGATCACCGGCGACACGCTCTGCGATGTGAAAGACCCGATCTTGCTGGAGACGATTCAATTTCCGGAGACCGTCATTTCGATGGCGATCGAGCCGGAAACCTCGGCCGAGCGCAAGAAGTTGGCGGAGACGTTGGAGATGCTGAAGCGGCAGGACCCGACGTTCCGCGCAGGCGATAGCTCCGAGACCGGGCAGACGCTCATCAGCGGCATGGGTGAATTGCATCTCGAAGTCATCAAACACCGCTTGCTGCGAGATTTCAAACTCAAGGTGAAGGTTCACAAGCCGCGCGTCAGCTATCGCGAAACGGTGCAGCGCGCGGTCGAAGCGACCGGCGAGTGTCGGCAGCAAGTCGCCGATAAGGCGCTGTTCGCGAAAGTGAAAATCAAGCTGGAACCGACCGGACCGGCGACGCTCTTGGAATCGGTCCATCGCCCGAGCGAACGACAAGAGCGGACGACGCAGGTCTTGAACTTGGCCGGCGATAAGTTGCCGCCGCTCTTCGCCACCGCGGCGATCGAGGTGCTGAGCCAGCAGTGCGAAGGTTCCGGCTTGGTCGGCTTCCCGCTCATGAAGCTCCGCGTGACGTTGCTCGGCGGCGAGTTCAACGAACTCGAAAGCAACGAACTCGCGTTTCGTCGGGCCGCGGCCGATGCCTTTCATCATGCGCTCGAAGCGGCGGGAGTCGCGCTGCTCGAGCCGATCATGAAGCTCGAAATCACGACTCCGGAAGAAAGCCTGGGCGAGATCGTCGCCGACTTGCAGCAACGCCGCGCCACGATTACCGAAACGCTGGTGCGTGGGCGGAACACGATCGTCGGTGCGCTGGCCCCGCTCGCCTCGCTGTTCGGCTACGCCGGCGCGATCCGCAGCTTGAGCCAAGGCCGCGCCAGTTGCTCGATGGAGCCGGCGGCTTATGGACCTGCGCCGAAGGAGGTCGCCGAGACGTTCATGATGTGACCGATTAACGGTGAGCGAGAGAAAAACACGCGGTCTGGCTCAGCTGAGTCGTGGTCGGAGCCCGAAGACTCGTAAAGTTTCATATTTTGCGACTTCTTCGATCTCTCCAGGCTCGCGTGGCTTCCGTAGTCTGCGTTGTTTGTCCGGTCGAAAAGTGGAAGATTGTGCGGTTTGTATGCGAATTTCGAGCGCGCGGCTCAATCGTGCTCAGGCCTGGCAGGGGAAATGCCGAAAACTTTGAGATTCATCCCGTTGACACCTCGGACTGACTCTCTTATTATTGCCGTTTCCCATTCGCGGAGCCGACTCGCATTGATGAGTCGCTCGGCCCTCTCCCCGGCCTATTAACACGGCTTGTGGGGAGTTTTCGGGGCCGAAACGCAAAAATAGTTTGATCGCAGTTTGATTTACGTATTCATTTAGCATGTTGGAGCCGTCCGAAGCGGAAACGCTGGGACGCAAATCGTGGCCGGAACATCGAACGAAATTATTCGCATCCGTATGGAAGCCTACGACCACTCCGTGCTCGACCAGAGCGCGGCGGAGATCGTCGACACGGCCAAGCGGACCGGCTCGGAAGTGCATGGCCCGATCCCGTTGCCGACCCGCGTCGAGCGCTATACGGTGCTCGCCGGTCCGCATATCGATAAGAAGGCTCGTCAGCAGTACGAAATTCGAACGCACAAGCGTTTGATCGACATCGTTCGCTCGACGGCGAAGACGATCGAGGCTTTGAATAAGCTCAGCTTGCCGGCTGGTGTCGACATTAAGATCAAGGCTTCGGCCCGTCACTAGTTTGGCTGATTTTCGACGCCGCTCCGCGAGTCGAAAATGGTTTGTCGCAAGAAAAGATTCGGAATTTAATCGGTTAAGAGTCGGATGGTTTCGTAGCTCAGCTGTATTTGAACTAACGCAGAATCTGAAATAACGAAGTCATGAACCTGGAAGTCTGTGGGGTAACCGGCGGCCTGTCCGCCAAGTCCCTGTAGGCAAAGATCACGCAAGGCAACGACGATGGCTATTGGACTACTCGGCCGCAAGGTCGGGATGACGCAAGTATTTGGACCCGCCGGAGAGGCGGTTTCCGTGACGGTGATCGAAGCCGGTCCCTGTCACGTGCTTCAATTGCGCTCGAAAGATCGCGATGGATATGAAGCGGTCCAGCTTGGTTTTGAAGACAAGCCGCGTCGGTTGGCCGCTCGTAGTGAGCGTGGTCATGTTGCGAAGCTCGAAAGCAAGCGGTCGAAAAAGCTCTCCGCCGGCGGCGTCGAGCTGGAAGGTAAGGCCGGCTGCGAGCCGCAACGCTTCATCCGCGAGATCGATCTCGACGGCGAGCATAAGGTCGGCGACAAGCTGACCGTATCCGTTTTCGGCGCCGTTAAGGCCGTCGATGTCACCGGCATCACCAAGGGTCGCGGCACCTCGGGCGTGATGCGTCGCCACAACTTCAAGGGCCAGCGTGCTACGCACGGCGTAAAGAAAGTGCATCGCCATGGCGGTTCGACCGGTAACAACACTTGGCCGGCCCGCGTTTGGAAGGGAAAGAAGATGGCCGGTCGCTACGGTGCCGAGCAAAGCACCATGCGCAACATCAAGGTCGTCCGTGTCGACGAAGAGAATAATCTCTTGCTTGTCCACGGCGCCGTTCCCGGCCCTGTCGGTGGTTATGTGCTGATTCGCGGCACGAATATGGTTCGCTAGTTCGCTGTCGTAAGAGATTCAAAGACTTAAAAGAATTGTTCCTGCCGGTGTTCCGGCCGTATTGGGATCGAAGAAATGGCTAGTTTGCCGATTTATAATCGCTCGGGCTCGCAAGTCGGTAGCTACGAGATCGACCCGACCGATCTCGCGCCGAGAATCAATAAGCAGTTGTTGCACGAAGTCGTCGTGATGTACCAAGCGAACAAGCGGTTCGGTACGGCGAAGACGAAGAGTCGTGCGGAAGTTGCCGGTTCGACGAAGAAGATGTATCGCCAAAAGGGAACGGGCAACGCTCGTGCCGGTGGTCGTCGCAGTCCGGTTCGACGTGGTGGTGGTCACACGTTCGCCAAGCGTCCGCGCGACTGGTACTTCCGCTTGCCGCGTAAGGCCGTGCAGCTGGCGACTCGGATGGCATTTGCCTCGAAGATCATCAGCGAGCAGGTCGTAGTGATCGACGAGTTGAAGTTCGCCGCTCCGAAGACGAAGGAAATGTATTCGATCTTGAAGGCCTTGAAGTGCGACGGTGCGAGCTTGTTGGTGACGACTGCCGCTTACGACAAGCTGGTGTATATGAGCGCTCGCAACATCGACAAGGTTTCCGTGTTGCATGTCGCCGACTTGAATGCCTTGAGCATTCTTCAGCCACGTAAGTTGCTTGTGACGCGCGAAGCATTGGACGCGATCAAGCAGCGTGCGGCCGCGAAGTCGGCATAGGCTGGGAAGTCGGCCAAGTGCCGATTGAAATAAGAGAGACGGTTTGCCGGGTGTGGTTGGTCGAGAAGATCTTAGGTTCGTGAGAAAGAGTTCGAGTCATGACCGAAATTGCCGCAACATCGACCCTGCTTCGCGCTGATCAAGTGATCTTGCGTCCGCTGGTTACGGAAAAGGGCGTGCATCGCTCTTCCCGCTACAACGCTTACGCGTTCGAAGTAGCCAAGGCCGCGACGAAGATCGACATCCGCAAGGCCGTCGAAGAGTTGTTCAACGTGAAGGTGGTTCACGTTCATACGCAGAATCGTAAGGGAAAGCCGCGACGCAATCGCTTCAAGTCGACGCACACGCGCGACTGGAAGAAGGCGGTTGTGAAGTTGAGTCCCGAGCACCGAATCGAATTGTTCTAAGCAGTCGAGCGGTGTCGGGAAGCGAGTGTTCGTCGTCGGTTTTCGGTTGGGTTGGTTTCGGCAGGTCGGGCTTCGGTGCTCGAACGCCGCATAGAAATAGTAAAAGAGATCGTTATGGGTATTCGTCGATATAAGCCGGTCACGCCAGGACGCCGCGGCGCCACGGTCAGCGACTTCGCCGAGCTAACGCCGGGCGCGAAGCCTGAGCGGAAGTTGATGATCCGCAAGAAGATGAAGGGCGGCCGCAATAACCAGGGCGTGATCACGTCGCGTCATCGTGGTGGTGGTCATAAGCGAAACACGCGGTTGATCGACTACCGCCGCAATAAAGACGGCATCGCCGCGAAGGTCGATTCGATCCAATACGATCCGAATCGTTCGGCACGCATCGCGTTGTTGTTCTATGTCGACGGTGAGAAGCGGTACATTATCGCTCCCGAAGGGTTGAAGGCCGGCGACGAAGTGATGAGCGGTGCCGATGCGGCTCCGACCGTGGGCAACTGCTTGCCGTTGAAGAATATTCCGATCGGCATGAAGATTCATGCCATCGAGTTGATGCCGGGCCGCGTTGCCGTGCTCTGCCGTTCGGCCGGGACCGGTGCGACGCTGGCCGCTCGCGACGGCGATTGGGCTCAGATCAATTTGCCGAGCGGTGAAATTCGCCGCGTGCCGGCCGCAGGCCGAGCAACGATCGGCATCGTCAGCAATGCCGACCACATGAACATCGTGATCGGCAAGGCCGGTCGCAATCGCTGGAAGGGAATTCGTCCGACCAACCGTGGTACGGCGATGAATCCGATCGACCATCCGCACGGTGGTGGTGAAGGTCGTACGAAGGGTGGTCGTCATCCGGTGAGTCGCGAAGGAAAGCTTGCGAAGGGTGGTCGCACGCGTAAGCCGCGGAAGCCATCGAACACTGCGATCGTTCGTCGTCGCAAGTCGCGCCGCTACGGTCAATTGAAGATCAGCTAAGACTGGTGCTTCGGTCGGCGATGGAATTAGTCGGAAGTTTTAAGACATAAGCTTTGAGATAACGGAAACGAGATTGCACGATGGGACGTTCATCCAAGAAGGGGCCGTTTGTCGACCCGAAGTTGTACTTCAAGGTCGATAAGCTCAACGAGCGCGGCATCAAAGAGCCTTTGAAGACCTGGGCTCGTCGTTGCACGATCGTTCCGGAGTTCGTCGGGCACACGTTCATGGTGCACAACGGCAAGCAGCACGTGAAGGTTCTCGTCACCGAGGAAATGGTCGGGCACAAGCTCGGCGAGTTTTCCCCGACGCGAACGTTCCGCGGCCACGGCGGCGTGAAGAAGGCAGAGCCTAAGTAGGCTCGCCGGCAGATCGCTTAGATCTCGGTCTGAGTGTTGTGGTTAGTAAGAAACATTGCAGTTAAGCGGTTCGGTGGTTAAGGACGCATTTCATGGCATACACGGCAACACACAAGCACGCTCGCATCAGCGCCCGTAAGGTGCGCTCGCTCGCGAACTTGATTCGCGGCAAGCATGTCGACGAAGCGCAAGACATTCTCAAGTACATGCCCCATCGCGGCGCACGATTGCTGGAGAAGGTCTTGAAGAGCGCTTTGGGCAACGCGGAAGATCGTCGCGAGGCTAGCGTTCAGAACCTCGTGGTCGTCGATGCTCGCGTCGACGGCGGACCGATGTTCAAGCGGATCAAGCCGGTTTCGCGCGGCCAGGCCTACATGATCAAGCGTCGTTCGAGCCACATTCGCGTGTCGCTCGATACGCTGAAGTAGTCTTCGCGAAGTGATGTCGAAGTCGGGTCTTTGAGTTCAACAACAAGTTCAGCTTTCGGAATCGGTTATGGGTCAAAAAGTCAATCCTATCGCTTTCCGCACCGGTGTCATGATCGGGTGGAAGAGCCGTTGGTGCGCCTCGAAGAAGGAATTCGGCGCGCTGTTGTTGGAAGATTTCAAGATCCGGAAGTTCATCAAAGAGAAGTTCCGCAGCGCCGCGATTCCGAAGATCGAAATCGAACGGACGCGCGACGAAGTCAAAGTCATTTTGTTCACGGCCCGTCCCGGCGTGATCATCGGTCGTAAGGGTCAAGAAGTCGAACGCCTCCAGGCCGAACTGCAAGGTTTGGTCGGTCGCCGGATCAATATCAAGATCGAGGAAGTCGGCCGCCCGGAAATTCAAGCTCAGCTCGTTGCCGAAGACATCGCCGATCAGCTCGCGAAGCGGGCCAGCTTCCGCCGCACAATGAAGCGCTCCACCGATCAAACGATGGAAGCGGGCGCAAAGGGTATCAAGATTCAATTGGCCGGTCGCTTAGGCGGCGCGGAAATGGCTCGTCGCGAGAAGCAAACCGCGGGTTCCATGCCGTTGTCGACGCTGCGGGCCAAGATCGATTACGGCTTCACGGAAGCCGTCACGCCGCAAGGTAATATCGGCGTTCAAGTGTGGGTTAACCAAGGTATGTACGAGGACGACGCCAATGGCGATGATGCCCAAGCGGGTCAAACATCGAAAAAGCCAAAGAGGACGTATAAAAGGTGATGCCACCCGCGGTAACCGCGTGGTGTTCGGCGACTTTGGTCTTCAAGCGACTCAAGGTGGTTGGATCAGTGCGGCGACCATTGAAGCGGGTCGCATCAGTGCGCAGCAATATCTGCGCACCGAAGGCCGTTTGTACGTTCGGATTTTTCCGCATAAGTCGATTACGTCGATCCCGCTCGAAACCCGTATGGGTAAGGGCAAGGGAGAGCCGGATTATTGGGCAGCTGTGGTCAAGCCGGGAACCGTGTTGTACGAAATTTCGGGCGTGCCCGAGTCGGCAGCAAAGATGTGTTTCCGCCGCTTGGCTCACAAGATGCCGGTCGGGGTCTGCTTCGTTCGTCGCCGAACGATGTAGTGTCTCGTCATGTAGATTGAGTTCGAATTAGTTAGCCTTGAAGCAGATAGCCTTGAAGGAAGTACGTCGATGAAGGCCGCAGAACTACGTGAGATGAGCGACGAGCAATTGTCGCTGACGTTGAAAGAGACGACCGAAAACTTGTTTCGGTTGAAGATGAAGGCACAGACCGAGAAGCTCGAGTCTCCCAGCGAGCTGATGAAGCATCGTCGGTTGGCTGCCCGCATCCGAACCGTTTCGCATCAGCGAGCCACGGCCAAAGCCGCGGCGGCCAAGCCGGAATCGAAGTAAGCCTTAAGGCCGAGCGCTTTAGGACCGTTGAAGTAAGTCACAGCAAAGTCATTAGTCGTAAAATCGAAGAGCGATAAGCGAAGTAAGCCATGCCTAAACGTGTTGCCGTCGGGACCGTGATGACCGACAAAATGAGTAAGAGCCGTCGGGTCGAGATCCCGCGCGTCGTGCATCATCAGAAGTACGGCAAGATCATCCATCGCAAGACGGTCTGCCATATTCACGACGAGAACAACGAGTCGCACGTCGGCGACATGGTCGAGATCGTGGAATGCCCGCCGAAGTCGAAGCTGAAGCGCTGGCAGTTGGTGCGGATCCTTCGCAAGAGCACAATCGTCGACTTGGCCGCGATGCGAGCGGCCGAGAAGTCGATCGACGACCCAAGTCTGACCTCGGAAGGTAACGCCAAGGCGGACAGCACCGCGAAGTCGGAAGCCTCGAAGTAGATTTTGTCGCAGCACGAATTTTCGATTCGATGACGTTTCGGGCGATCCCCGGATTCAAACACACAAGACGCAGCAGCCGATCGCGACGGACGTTTCCGTCAGGTCGCTTCGGCCGCAAGTAAGTTAGGTTTTCCGCTATGATTCAAATGCAAACGCGCCTGACGGTCGCCGACAATACCGGCGCCAAAGAAGTCATGTGCATCAAGGTGTTGGGTGGCTCGCGTCGCCGCGTCGCTCGCTTGGGCGATATCGTGGTGTGCAGCGTGAAGAGCGTGATCGCGGGAAGTGAAATCAAGAAGGGGCAGGTCGTTAAGGGCGTAGTCGTTCGCATCAAGGCGCCGACGCGCCGGCTGGACGGCAGCTACGTTCGTTTCGACAGCAACGCTCTTGTTCTTATCGACAACGATAAGAACCCTCGCGGGACGCGCATCTTCGGTGCGGTCGCTCGCGAACTGCGTGACAAGAATTACATGAAGATCGTCAGCTTGGCCGGTGAGGTGGTGTGATGAAAATTAAAGTCGGTGATACCGTAAAAGTAATCGCTGGTGACGACAAAGGTCAGACCGGTAAGGTCAGTCGCGTTCTCCGCGACAAGAACCGCGTCGTCGTCGAAGGCGTAAGCAAGGTGTTCAAGCACGTCAAGCGCAGCCAGAAGAACCCGCAAGGGGGCCGGCTCTCGATCGAAACGACGATCCATGCCTCGAACGTCATGCTGGTCAACCCGGCCGGTGAGACGACTCGCGTCGGCTTCCGCAAGACGGCCGACGGCGGCAAAGAGCGGTTCGCTCGCAACGGCGGCGGTTCGCTCGGTGCGGTAACGAGCCCGAAGACGAAGTCGGCAGCGAAGAAGTAGCTCCGGACGCGGAGTAGTTTCGGAAGTGGAACGAAGACGCGTTGCGGAAATAGAAATAGTCGAGTGATCGCGAAGCATAAATCAGTAAATTAGGTTGTTTGTCATGGCCGCCAAGAGCACGAAAAAAGACGCGAAGAACGCCGAAGCCGCGGTGCCGGCAGATATGCCCGCGATTCCGCGCTTGCAAGAGCGTTACCAAAAGGAAGTCTTGCCGCACCTGGTCGAGAAGCTCGGCCGAACGAATCCGCATTCGTTGCCGAAGCTCACGAAGATCGTGGTCAGCATGGGCGTCGGCTCGGCAGTCACCGAGAAGAAGCACATGGAAGAGGCGTTGACCGCCATGCAGACGATCACCGGTCAGAAGCCGGCTCCCTGCAAGAGCAAGGTCGCGATCTCGAACTTCAAGCTTCGCGAAGGGCTCGACATCGGTTGCAAAGTCACGCTCCGCGGTCCGCGGATGTGGGAGTTCTTGGATCGTCTCGTGTCGATCGCACTCCCGCGTGTGCGCGACTTCCGCGGCTTGAATCCGAACGCCTTCGACGGCAACGGCAACTACAGCCTGGGCCTAACCGAACAATTGGTTTTCCCGGAACTGAATCCGGACAAGTACACCCGTCCGCAAGGCATGAACATCGCGTTCATCACGACGACCGACAGCAACGACGACTCGCGGGAAATGCTCCGAGCGTTGGGAATGCCGTTCCGAGTGGAAGAAACGACGGGTAAGAAGTCGCCGGCGGCGTAAGCCGCGAGCATCGAGAATGTTTTAAAGACAGGTATCCGTATGGCTAGTAAATCGAAAATTGCCAAGGCCAATCGAACGCCGAAGTTTTCCAGTCGGCGTGAATCGCGTTGCAAACTGTGCGGGCGACCCCGCGCAGTGTATCGCAAGTTTGGTTTGTGCCGCATTCATTTCCGCGAGTTGGCCGACAAAGGTCTGATTCCCGGTATGCGCAAAGCGAGCTGGTAAGAGGGATGAACAAGTAAGATGATGACCGACCCTATCGCCGATATGTTGACGCGCATTCGCAATGCCGTGCGCGTTGAGCATCCTCACGTTGAAATGCCTCTTTCCAAAGTGAAAAAGGGCATGGCGGAAGTGCTTAAACGCGAAGGCTACAGTTGGGACTTCGAAGAAGTAGGTGAAGAGCCGCTCCGGCAACTTCGCTTGCATCTGAAGTACGGCCCGAACGGCGAGCGCGTGATTCGCTTCATCAAGCGCATCAGCACTCCCGGCCACCGCGTTTACAGCCCGTTCCGCACGTTGCGGCCCGTGCTCAACGGCCAAGGCATTAAAATTCTCAGCACCAGCCGAGGCGTCGTGAGCGATCGCGAAGCGCGGCAACGCCAACTCGGCGGCGAAGTGCTGTGCGAGTTGTACTAAGCTTGCGCAAGTAGGGCCGGTCTTAGGATCGGCGTTACGACCCGCTCTCGATAGCGACGACCCATTACGCGATATACAAGAATTCAATCACACAACGGTAGTCGTTCGCGGCGTCCTGCAGGCGAACCCGACGTGAAGGTAAGGTAACGATGTCTCGGATCGGTAAGAAACCGGCGAAGATTCCCAACGGCTGCAAAGTCGTCGTCGATAACGGGATCGTACGGATCGAAGGACCCAAGGGTAAGTTGGAGCAAGGGCTCCGCCCGGAAGTCACGGTCAGCGTCGATGCCGGCAACGTCACGGTTGCCCGCACCGAGGAAACGCGGCAAGGTCGTGCGATGCACGGTCTGTATCGCGCCCTGATCGTGAACATGCTCAAGGGTGTGAGCGAAGGTTACGTGAAGAAACTCGAAATCGTCGGCGTCGGATACTTGGCGGCTTTGGCCGGCAAGGTGCTGCAGATTCGGGCGGGCTTCGCCAACGAAATTCAGATGCCGATCCCGACCGGCTTGAAGATCACCTGTCCGGACCAGAATCACATCATCATCGAAGGAATCGACAAGCAACTCGTCGGCCAATTCGCCGCGGAAGTTCGCTCGATTCGTAAGCCTGAGCCTTATAAGGGCAAGGGAATCCGCTACGATGGTGAAGTCGTCCGTCGCAAGGCCGGTAAGGCCGTATCGAAGTAATGCGGCTTAACTAAAGCCCTGCGATCATAAAACATCACGCCGATAGAAACAGTCCACCGACAGAATTGACGAGAAGTAGCCGTGAGCCAATCTAAAACGATCAACGTCCGACGCGAGCGCCGTGGGTTTCGCGTCCGCAATAAAATCAAACGTGTGACGACCCGTCCTCGTTTGAGCGTCTTTCGCAGCAATGCGAATATGTATGCCCAGATCATCGACGACGCCTCGGGCAAGACGCTCGTCGCGGCTTCGACGTTGGAGAAGGGTGTCGCCGGCGGCAAGGGTGGCAATAAAGACGCCGCCAAAGCGATCGGCAAGACGATCGCCGAGCGGGCTCTTGCGGCAGGCATTAAGGAAGTCGCGTTCGATCGCGGCGATTACAAGTATCATGGTCGGGTCGCAGCGCTGGCCGAAGGGGCGCGCGAAGCCGGTTTGGCGTTCTAGTTCCGGTCGACAGGAATCGTACGCTGCGAAAAAAAGTGCGTAGCGCGATCCGTCGGTCGATAGTCCGAAGATTCAATAACCAGTTAGATTTATAGAGCGATGCGAGTATGAATCAGCCTAGCAGAGGACGCCAATCGGGCGACAATCGCGGTTCCGGCGGCGGCGAAGGTGGCGGCGGCGATAAGCGTCGCGGCCGCGGCGGCGATCGCAACCAAGGTGGCGGCGATCGCAAAGGGGATCTGATCGACAAGTTGGTCAAGATCCGTCGTTGCGCGTGCGTGGTCAAGGGTGGTCGTCGCTTCAGCTTCACGGCCATGGTCGTCGTCGGCGACGGCAAGGGGAAGGTCGGCTTCGGTTATGCCAAGTCGAACGAAGTCCCGCCGGCCGTCGAGAAGGCTACTCGCGAAGGTGGTCGCTCGCTGGTGGAAATCCAGATGACCGGTCACACGATCCCGCACTTGGTGCAAGGGCATTTCGGCTCGGCCCACGTCGTGATGTTGCCGGCCAGCGCCGGTACGGGCATCATCGCCGGAGCGGCCGTTCGCTCGGTGTGCGAAGCGGTCGGAATCAAGGATATTTTGACGAAGAGCTTCGGCTCGACGAATCCGCACAATCTAGTTAAGGCCACGATCGACGCGCTGCGGCAACTTCGCTCGCGCCAAGAAGTCGAGCGCCTGCGTGGAGTAAGCTTGTCATGAATCTGCACGACGTAAATCAAGGCATCGAAAAGCACAAGAAGATCAAGCGCGTCGGCCGCGGATCCGGTTCCGGGCACGGCAAGACCTCGGGTCGCGGGCACAAGGGCCAAGGCCAATTGGCCGGTTGGACGACCCACGCGGCGTTCGAAGGGGGCCAGATGCCTCTCTACCGACGCATCCCGAAGCGCGGCTTCAACAACCGTTGGGCGCTCGTCGTCAAGGTCGTCAACGTAGGCGACTTGAATGAGTCGTTCGACGCCGGTGCCGACATCACTCCCGAGTTGCTCGCCGATGCCGTCAAGGGTCGTTACGACCTGTTGAAGGTCTTGGGCGACGGGGAAATCACCAAGAAGTTCAAGGTCTCGGCGCATCAATTCAGCAAGAGTGCCGAAGAGAAGATCAAAGCCGCCGGCGGCGAGATCGTCGTCCTGCCGGGTAAGGCTCCGGTAAAGAAGTTCGAGAAGCGGGCCAAGAAGAAGACCCCGAAAGACACGAAGTAAGCGGCTTGCCGAATCGACCTGTTTGCATGGCAACGGGTTGATTTTCGCGGCTTGTTTGTTTCGTTTTAAGTTCGTCTTGTCGAGCTTTTCTCCGCGCCGCATACTACCTGCCTCGCCGCAACGGCGAATCGGATCGTGGTAGTATCGGTCGGGTATGCCGGTAGACCGATTGTTCGTTTAGCCGGCGACCGACGTTCGGCCTAGCTCTAAAGGACGGATCGCAAAGCTATGTGGGAAAAACTTCGTGTCGTCTTCACGATCCCGGAACTGCGTCAAAAGATTTTGCTGACGCTCGGGCTGCTCGCCGTCTATCGCATCGGCTTCTGGATTCCGCTGCCGGTCGTCGACACGGCGGCGATGAAGAACTACTTCGACGCCACGGCGAACGAAGGCCTTCAGAAGATGATTTCGCAGGTCGCTATGTTCAGCGGCTCGCAGATCAATCAGGCCACGATCTTCGGCCTCGGCATCATGCCGTATATCTCCGCTTCGATTATCTTCCAATTGCTCGGCAGCGTCTGGAAGCCGCTGGAAGAATTGCAGAAGGAAGGGGAGACCGGCCGTAAGAAGATCAACGAATACACGCGCTATGCGACCGTCGTGCTCTGTTTGATTCAAAGTTGGTTCTACGTCAGCTTTCTCGTCAAAGAGAATCTCATCAATGCGACGCTGCTTAACGACAATGGCGGCTTGTCGTTTAGTTGGTACCTCATCTCGGTACTGACGATGACGGGGGGCACCATCTTCCTGATGTGGCTCGGCGAGCAGATCGATGAGTTCGGCATCGGCAACGGCATCAGCTTGTTGATTATGGCGAACATCTTGGCGCGCATGCCGCAAGCGTTCGTCGAGTTGCTGCAACCGGTCTTCAAAGACGGCACGATCGCCTTGAGCGGCTCGGCAGGCGAAATCGGTTTGGATAAGTTGATCTTGCTCATCGCCTTGTTCGTCGGCGTGGTGTTCGGCGTGGTGTTTATCTACAAAGGCCAGCGTCGGATTCCGATGCAGAGCGCCAAGCATGTGCGCGGACGTCGGGTCTACGGCGGCAATCGCCAATATCTTCCGCTCCGCGTCAATCAGGCCGGCGTGATGCCGATCATCTTCGCGAGCAGCTTGCTGCTTTTCCCCGCCATCTTTTTGCGTTGGCTCGGGAGCGCGGTGAACAGCACCTGGATGTCGTCGATGGCAACCGCGTTGGAAAGCAGCAACGCTTTTACGCACAACTTTCTGTTCGTCGCGCTGATTTACTTCTTCTGCTACTTTTGGACCGCCGTAACGTTCAATCCGAAGGACATGGCCGACAACCTCAAGGGTTGGGGGTCGTTCATTCCGGGCTACCGTCCGGGCCGTCGCACGGCCGACTACTTGGAAAAAGTGATGGCTCGCATCACGTACGTCGGTGCGGCGTTCTTGGCGGTCGTCGCCATCGCTCCGACCATCGTTGCGTCGTCGGCCAGCATTCCGCAAGTGATCGCCGGGTTCTACGGCGGTACGAGCCTGCTGATCGCGGTGAGCGTGGCGGTCGACTTGGTGCAGAAGATCGACAGTCATCTCGTGATGCGAAATTACAAAGGTCTTACGGAGTAACGATTCCGGCGGAGTTCGCCGCCGCGGCTTGTCGGCGCGATACGCACGGAAGAAAACGGATCGGACTGGAAATAGGCTCGGCCGAGGATGACAAACGATGCGGCTGATTTTTCTTGGTCCGCCGGGTGCAGGCAAGGGAACGCAGTCGCAACGCTTAGTGCGATACCTGCGTGTGTCGCATTTGTCGACCGGAGACATGCTGCGGGCTGCGATTGCCGCACGAACTTCCGTAGGGATCTTGGCCGAAGAGTATATGTCGGCCGGGCAGTTGGTGCCCGATGCGATGATTTTGGATTTGGTTGCGAAGCGATTGGAAGAGGCCGACTGTGCGGCCGGGGCGCTGTTCGATGGTTTTCCTCGCACGCTCGGGCAAGCTCAGGCGTTCGATGATTACTTGCACGATCGAGGCCAGCCGCTCGATGTGGTTCTGGAGCTATGCGTTCCCGATCATGTCGTGCTGGAGCGGCTCGGTGGGCGCGGTCGAACGGACGACCGTCCGGAAGTGATCGCTCAGCGGTTGCGAGCCTATTGGGCTCAGACCCGGCCGCTGACCGAATACTATTCGCATCGCGGCTTGTTGGAGTCGATCGATGGTCTTGGTTCGCCGGACGAAGTGTTCGGCCGAATCAAGCGAGCCTTGGATTTGCGAAGTGCCGCAAAACCAAGACAGCGAGAAACTGCGTGAGTGTCGGCGAGATAAAGATTACGAAGAGTTCGAGACGGACGGTTGTTGAAGCGGTCCGCTAGGTTTTTGTTTTGCTGCGAGTGGAAAAGCGAGTATTTAGAACGTGGCGACTCTCCGATCACCGCGCGAAATCGGCCTCATGCGTCAGGCAGGCCTGGCCGTTTGGGGCGCCCATCAAGTCGCCGCGGCGTTGGTTCGCCCGGGCGTAACGACGGGCGAACTCGATGCGGCGGTGGAGAAGTTCTTCATCGAGCAAGGTGCGATCTCCTTGTTCAAAGGGTATCCCGGTAAAGTTCCGTTTCCGGCGGTCACCTGCATCTCGGTCAACGAAGAAGTCGTTCACGGTATTCCGGGCCCACGAGTGTTGAAAGAAGGGGATGTCGTCAGCATCGACACCGGCTGCAAGCTCAACGGCTGGTGCGGCGACTCGGCGATTACGCATCCGGTCGGTAAAGTCAGCTCGGAAGCGAAGCGACTGTTGGAAGTCACGAAGGGGACTCTCGATCTCGCGATTCAGCTCATCGGCGTTAAGAACCGTTGGAGCGAGGTAGCGCTCGAGATGGAACGCTATGTTCGCGATGCCGGTTTCTATGTCGTCGAATCGTTCGTCGGCCACGGGATCGGTCGCGATATGCACGAAGATCCGCAAGTGCCGAACTTCGTCAGCTCGCAATTGAAGCGTGGTGGGGATTTCGACCTTCGGCCGGGCCTAGTGATCGCCGTCGAGCCGATGGTCAACGCCGGCACGAAGCGCGTGAAGGCGTTGTCCGACCATTGGACTCAGGTTACTTACGACGGGAAGCCGAGTGCCCACTTCGAGCACACGATCGCCGTGACGAAGGATGGCCCGTTTTTGCTTACGGCCGGTCCGGATACCCCGGGCCCGAGCCTGTAATGAGTCGGAATCCGACGGATCGGCCCGCCTCGATATGGCGGTTTGTCGGAGCCGTTAGCTTCAATGGTTGATTTGGATGTTTAGGTAGGATGTGTTGGGGTGGTCGAAAGATTGGGAATGCCGAAAATCGTGTTCTAGGCCCTTGTGGAATCTCGCCGATTCTTCGTATACTGCTATGCTTTGAATCGCGCCGAGACGAGAGAGAGTGTCATGAAAGTCCGTGCCAGCGTTAAGAAAATCTGCGATAAATGCAAGCTCGTTCGTCGTCGCGGCATTTTATTCGTCGTGTGTGAGAACCCGCGCCATAAGCAGCGTCAGGGTTAGAACAGCGTAGAAGTTTCTCGGGTAGTCCGCTTGGATGAGCCCTTGCATCAATAAGCCAAGTTACTAAACATCGCCGAGTTCGATAGGTTGCCGCAGCGTCGTGAACGACGTCTTTACGGACCGGGAACTAGGTCGGGAGTGTAGGTTATGCCTCGTTTGCTCGGTGTGGATATTCCGAACGATAAGCCCACGTGGATCTCGCTGACGTACTTGTACGGCGTCGGCAACAAGGTCTCGCTAGAAGTGTGTCGCAAGGCCGGGGTCAACCCGCACGCACACGCCCGCGAACTCCACGAAGACGAGGTCGCTCGGATCTCCACGTTGCTCGACAAAGATTACACTTGCGAAGGTCAGCTTCGTCGGCAGATCGCGCAAAACATCGCCCGCCTGAAGGACATCGGTTCCTATCGCGGCGTTCGTCATCGTCGGGGTTTGCCGGTGCGCGGTCAGCGTACGCGGACGAACGCTCGTACCCGCAAGGGTCCGAAGAAGACGGTTGCGGGCAAGAAGGGCGTGAAGGATATGAAGTAGTCGCTCGTTGAGAACCTGGCGACTGCCCGGCCGATTGCGGCTCGGCTCGGTCGCGGTTCTTGCGAGTTGCTTTCCTCGCGTCGCTGCAAGATGTTGCAGCCGGATCGGAAGGCGATCGTTTTCATTCAATTATGTCCGTTTGAAATGTTAGGAGTGATCGGAACGTGAACTCGCAACCTACGCAAGGTTCGGCCGCAGCATCGTCGGCAGCAGGTGGTAAGCGCCGCAAGATTCGCCGCAACGTGACCTTGGCGATCGTCAACATCAAGGCGACGTTCAACAACACCGTCGTCACCGTAACCGACACCAAGGGGGACGTCCTCTGTTGGGCGAGCGCCGGCACGAGCGGCTTCAAGGGAAGTCGTAAGAGCACGCCGTTTGCCGGGCAATGCGCCGCGCAGCAAGCCGCGGAAAAGGCCTCGAAGTACGGTGTCAAAGAAGTCGAAGTTCGTGTGAAGGGCCCCGGTAGCGGTCGCGAAAGCGCCATCACCGCGTTGCAATCGGCCGGGATGGCCGTGAAGTCGATCGAAGACGTGACGCCGCTGCCGCACAACGGCTGCCGTCCGCCGAAGAAGCGCCGCGTCTAAGTTCGCCGGGCGATCGGCTTCCTTTGCCGATCGCCTTGCATTCCGGCCGCTCAAGCGGCTGTGGTGTTCGCTGGTTCCGGGTTTTGTGTTTTCGCGGTTTTCGTTCGGAGAGGCATCATGCGTATTCGTTGGCGTGGCTTTGAGTTGCCCAGTACCGTCACGTGCGAAAAGGAAAGCCTAACCGCGACCTACGGTAAGTTCATCGCCGAGCCGTTCGAGCGTGGCTTCGGAACGACCGTGGGGAACGCGCTGCGTCGCGTCTTGCTTTCGAGCCTCGAAGGTAGCGCCGTCACACAAGTGAAGATCCAAGGCTCGCAGCACGAGTTCACGAGCATTCCGGGCGTCGTCGAAGACGTGACCGACGTCATCCTGAACATCAAGTCGATCGTGGTGAAGAACCACAGCGAGAGCACGAAGGTTATTCGTATCGAGAAGAATACGAAGGGCCCTGTCACCGGTGCCGACGTGCAAACCGACGGCACGGTCGAGGTCATCAACAAGAACTTGCAGATCTGCACGATGACGGCCGATGTGCCGTTCAGCGTCGAAATGGTCATCGAAAACGGCCGCGGTTACGTTCCTTCGTCGGAGCATAGCCCGAACGTCGAGATCGGCATCATTCCGGTCGATGCGGTGTATAGCCCGGTCGTTCGCGTGCGCTATGAAATCGAAGAGACGCGTGTCGGACAAAAGACGAACTACGACAAGCTTACGCTGGAGATTTGGACCAACGGTTCGATCGGTCCCGAGATGGCTTTGGTCGAAGCGGCCAAGATCATGCGGAAGCACCTCAACCCGTTCGTGCAATACAGCGAATTGGGCTCGCAAGTCTTCGCCGAAAGTCGCGTCAGCGGCCCTGCGATGACCGATGCGGCCGGCGAAGCGAAGCTCAACATGAGCCTTGCCGAGTTGAACCTTTCGGTTCGTGCGATGAACTGCCTCGAATCGGAAAACATCCACACGGTACGCGACCTCGTCGTCCGCAACCCGGATCAATTGCTCGAAGTCCGCAACTTCGGCGACACCACGCTGAAGGAAGTGACTGAAAAGTTGACTTCGCTCGGCCTGCGCCTCGGCATGCGAGTGCCGGTGAGCGGCAGCTTCTAAAGACACGTTGAATACAGAGTTTCCAGTACACAGTTTCCAATACCGTCATTTTAACAGTGTGATAGTGCGATCGGCCTCGCGGCCCGTCGCGTTTCGACACGGATACGATAGCCATGCGACATCGCAGAAAAGGCCGAATCCTCGGCCGCAGTCCTAGCCACCAACGAGCCTTGTTGCGCAACCTCGCCAGCGCGCTGTTCCTTACGGAGCGCGATGCGGAGTTCGATCCCAACGCTCCGAAGGTCAAGGGCCGCATCATCACCACCTTGGAAAAAGCCAAGGAAGTTCGGCCGCTCGTCGAGAAGTGCATCACGCTCGCTCGTCGCGCCGTCGAACAACGGGCCGCAGCCGCCGAGTTCGGCAGCACCGCTAAGCGCAATAGCGAAGAGTGGAAGGCTTGGAAGCAAAGCGAGCGCTATAAGAGTTGGGTCAAAGCGGTCGGTCCGTCGATCGCCGCTCGTCGTCGCGTCTTGAAGATGCTCGGCGACAAGAAAGCCGTGAAGGTGCTGTTCGACGACGTCGCCGCACGCTTCAACGGTCGCACCGGCGGTTATACCCGCATCATGCGTTTGGCGAAGCCGCGCCTCGGCGACTCCGGCACCCGAGCCATTTTGGAATTCGTCGGCGTGCGCGATCGGGCCGCTCCGGCCGCCGCAGCCCCGGCCTTCGAGGGTGGCGAAGCTAAGAAGTAATACGCTCGCCGGTTACGCTAGCTGCGTATCGGCCTAGTGAGCTTATCGAATTTGGGAGAAGGCGGACGTTTACGACGTTCGCCTTTTTTCGTATCTTCCGCGTAGGGACATTGCCGAACACACCGCGCCGAACAAACCGCTGTCGGGCCGTTTCGAAGTCCGAGGATGATGCGCTTATGGCAGGAAGCCTACCTGTGCCGCGGTCGACGTCGTCGGCTGCAACGCTTCCCGATCTCGATCTTACGGCGCGCATGCGTCGTCTGTGCGAACATATTTGCGCGTCGCTGGATGAGCTGCGGCACGTCGACATGCGGCGCGTGGCTCTAAGAGTCTGTCAGACTCGACGCCGCGGGCCCTACGGCGTGCAAGCGACGATGACGCCGCTCCGCTTTCGCGATGGTGCGACGTCGACGCTGCGCCGCAATCGCCGTTGGATCATTCGGCCGATGCCGCTCGACGCCGAAGGCAATCCGTGTTTGTATCTGTTCAGCCTCTACGTGCCCAGGTTCTTAGATCTTCCAGCGGCGGAAAAACTCGCCGTGACGATCCACGAGCTCTGGCATATTTCGCCCGACTTCAACGGCGACCTGAGGCGGTTTCCCGGCCGTTATCATGCCCACGGATCGCGCTGCGATAAATACCACGACGACATGCGCGACCTGACGCGCCGCTGGCGCGCGACGCAGCCGGCCACGCCCCTCTTCGACTTCCTCGAAGGGGATTTCAAGAGCCTGCGGCAACGCTACGGCCGCATTCTAGGAATGCGCCTGCCGACCCCGCGTCTCTGGCGCGTCGACGCTCTGCCGCGCGAAGAACGCCCGAAAGACGATGCCTCGGCAGCGTAACGGCGATCGGCGTAGCTTGAACGTTCATCATTGTCATCGCTGCCTGCCGGCATTGCTCCGCGTTGACACGTTTCGACGGCATCGCTACCGTACGCCCCTCTCGCGCCGGTCGGCTTTTCGGCGGCGTTTCGAACTTTTAGGCGGTAGGCATCTTCCGTGCGACGGCAGCGTCTCGGTCTTCGTCTCTGCGCCCTCTTCTGCGTCGTTTCGTCGATGCATGCCGTCGGCTGTACGCCGATGGCGCCGATGAAGAAGCTGCCCCTCTCGATGCCGACGCTCGCGAAGAATAGCGTCGTGCTCGATGTACTCTTCGTCCGCTTTCCGGTCGGCGATGCCGATCTCAATGGGCCCGTCTGGCAAGAGATCGACGAGCTGCATTTTACGGCCGACGCTCGACGACGGATGGAGTCGAACGGTTTCCGCGCCGGCGTCATCAGTGGGCCGCTTCCGCTCAAGATCGAAGGACTTCTGAAGCTTTCGGATAAGCCGTCGAACGAACCGGACGGAGGTCGGAAAGTCGATGTCGAACGAACCTCGGCCGTGAAGCAACGACAACTGCGCGTGCGCGCCGGTCGACGGTCGAACCTCATTACGATGGGCGAGTCCGAGCGCGTGCCCGAGATGTCGCTCTTGTTGCGTGGCGACGATGGGCAAGTGAAAGGCCGCACCTATCGTGAAGTGATGGGCTTATTCGCCACTCGGGCCTATCCGCAAGGAGACGGCGGCGTGCGGATCGATCTCGTGCCGGAGCTCGAACATGGTACGGCGCAAAAGCGATTCGTCCCCGGCGACGGAATGTTTAAGGTGGAATTCGGCCCACCGCATGAAGTGCTCGAAGATCTCAAACTATCGGCCGTGTTGACGCCGGGCCAGTTCCTCGCGGTCACCTGCGTTCCTTCGCGCTCAGGCAGTCTCGGCTATCGCTTCTTCACCGAGACGAAGGGAGACGCCGCGATGCAGAAGTTGCTGCTGGTTCGATTCCTCCACTCCGAAATCGACAACCGCTTCAACGACACGCCCGCCGCGGTCGAGGGAGACGAAGAAGTGAAGACGGTCGACCTCGATGCCGTAACGCACGAGAATTCGTCGTTTCGGCGCGATAAGAACTAAGCCGCTTCAAGCTGTCGCAGCCAATAAGGTTGCAGTCAATAAAAAGGCCCCGCACGCTCGAGGAGTCGTGCGGGGCTTTTATGATTTACGCTACGCGATCGAGCGTGAAAGTTAGACCTTCACGCCGAGGGATTGACGTAGGCTTTCCAATTGTCCGGCCGAGCCGAGCATCTTATTCTTGTGTGTGATGAAGTCGGCATAGGCGGCCATGAACGGCTTGCCCGACGTGCGCGGATCGAAGTCCATCGGCTTATCACGGAACGTCTCGCGGAGAATCGCACACCACACCAACCGGCCGTCGGTGTCGATGTTCACCTTCGTCACACCAAGCTTCGCGGCCGGCAGATAATCGGCTTCGGGCACGCCGCTCGTTTCGGGCATGTTGCCCCCGGCGGCATTGATCCGGTCGACCCATTCCTTCGGCACGCTGCTGCTGCCGTGCATGACGAGCGGGTAGTTGGGCAACAGCTTTTGGATCGCTTGGATGCGATCGAAGTGCAGCCCTTGCTTCCCCTTGAACTTAAACGCACCGTGCGAGGTGCCGATCGCGACGGCGAGCGAATCGCAACCGCTCCGCTCGACGAATTCGACCGCTTGGTCCGGGTCGGTGAGGCAAGCGTGGTCGGCATCGACCGAGATGTCTTCTTCGACGCCGCCCAGCATGCCGAGTTCGGCTTCGACGGAGATGCCTTTATCGTGGGCCCGATCGACGACGCGGCGCGTGATCTCGATGTTCTTGTCGAACGGATCGTGCGAGGCGTCGATCATGACCGACGAGTAGAAGCCCGAGTCGATGCACTCGTATGCGACTTCTTCGGTGCCGTGGTCGAGATGGACGGCGAAGATCGCTTCCGGAAAGACTTCTTCCGAGGTCCGAATCATCGCTTCGAGGTAACGCTTGTCGGTGTAGCCGCGAGCGCCGCGCGAGAGCTGAATGATGAACGGAGCCGAGGCGTCTTTTGGCGCGGCACCTTCGTTCTTGTCCTTCTTGCCCAAGTTGCCGCGGAACAGCCCGATGGTCTGTTCGAGATTATTGATGTTGTAGGCACCCACGGCGTATTTGCCGTAAGCATGCTCGAATAGCTCTTTCGTCGTGACGATCATGAGAAGTGCTCCGAGGAGGCCATGCGGACGAGGGCAGGCTCTCGCAAAAAGGGAGTAAAAGACGGAATTACCGAAGTGGATAAGCTCAAAGTATATCGGATGCGAGACGGAGTTAAAGGTGACATCGAAATCCTTACAAAACCTAAGGTTAGGGCGTTCCGGCCATCCTCTCATTCACGTTGCCGGGTTTTCGGGATCCGAGTAGAATCCCCCACCCAAATTCCACGGATTCGCCGGTGCGCCGGCAGAGGAAGATGCGCATGAGCATGGACGCCGCTCGCCAACACGAATTCAGCTCCGTCGATTTAAGCCCTTTCGAGCAATTAAGCTACGCTCGGCAGATCCTGCGCATGGGCTCCCAAGCGCTGGAAAAAGTCAGCGAACGACTCGACCTCGAGTTCTGTCGCGCGGTCGAGCGGTTGCACACCTGCCGGGGGAGCGTCGTCGTCAGCGGGATCGGCAAGGCAGGCCTCGTCGGCCAAAAGCTTTCCGCCACGCTCGCCTCGACCGGCACGCGCAGCTTTTTTCTCCACCCGGCCGAAGCCGTGCATGGCGACCTCGGGCGTCTCCGCAGCGACGATGTCGCGCTCGTCCTTTCGCAGAGCGGCGAGACGGAAGAAGTCGTGCGACTGTTGCCGTCGCTGGCCGCGGCCGAGGTGCCGATCGTCGCGATGACGGCGCGGAGCAGTAGCCGCTTAGGGCGGGCCGCGGAGATCGTACTCGAACTCGGCCCGTTGCAAGAGGCCTGTCCGCTCGGTCTCGCGCCGAGTACCAGTACGACGGCGATGCTCGGCCTCGGCGATGCGTTGGCGCTCGTCACGAGCCGGATGCACCGTTTCGGTCGCGAAGATTTCGCGAGGGTTCACCCGGCCGGCGCGCTCGGTCGCCGCTTGAGCAAGGTTGAAGAGCGAATGCGTCCGGTCGATGAATGCCGTGTCGCTTCGGATGCGCAACCGTTGCGCGAAGTCTTCGCACAGGTTCGCCGTGCCGGTCGACGCAGCGGAGCCGTGATGTTGGTCGATGCCGAAGGAGCGCTCAGCGGCCTCTTCACCGATAGCGATCTCGCGCGACTGTTCGAGTCGCGCCGCTACGAAGGGTTCGACCTACCGATGTCGGCACTCATGACGAAGAACCCGACGATGGTCGTCGAAGGGACGATGCTGGCCGACGCCGTGGCGATCATGGCCGATCGTAAGTTCAGCGAACTACCGGTCGTCGATCGCTTCAGCAGGCCGATCGGTTTGCTCGACGTCACCGACTTGGTCGAGATGATTCCGGACGAGCCCCGTTGATTTCGTTTCGTATAAGCGACCCTCTAAAAACTTATCGCCGATTTTCCGAACGGACCGACCTCTATGACGAATTCCAATCTCCAACCGATCGAACTCATCTTGGCCGACGTCGACGGGGTGCTCACCGATGGCAGCATCATCTTCACGAACGAAGGGATCGAGATTAAGCGATTCAACATTCGCGACGGCCTGGGTATCAAACTCTGGCAACGAGCCGGCGGCAAATTCGGTCTGATTACCGGGCGCAATTCGCACATCGTCAACGTGCGCGCCGGTGAATTAGGCATCGAGATCGTGCGCCAAGGGACGGAGAAGAAGCTCACGGCGGTGAAGGAGATTCTCGCGCAGCTGCGCTTGGAACCTCAGCAGGTTTGCTTCATCGGCGACGATCTTCCCGACCTCGCGGCGATGCGCTACGTCGGACTCGGGGTCGCCGTCGCCGACGCTTGCATCGATGTTCGCCAAGCGGCCGATTACGTTACGCATCTCAACGGCGGAACCGGCGCCGTGCGCGAAGTGATCGAGATGATCTTGCGCGCACAGCAGCGCTGGGACGACGTTCTGCACCCTTATAACGCGTAAGACTCGCGCGTCGAGCATCGCAGCCATATTTGAAACCGTAGCCGATCCGAATCACCACTCCAACCCTTGCAGCGATCCGTGATCGAAAGCCTGACGCGCATCATCGCCAGCTTCGTGCTCACCGCCGCCTGTTATACGGCGTATGCGGTGGCGGTGGTGCCGTTCGTCGAGCCGGCGCCGCCGGAAGCAAACGGCGATCTTCCTGCTCTGACCGAAACGGATTTCCAAATCGCTCAAGAAGGAGCGGTGCGTCAACGGGCCGACTTAGCGTATTGGTTTCGCGACGGCGATTGGGAGCTGGACACTCCGTACATGCTCGAGACGTCGCAAGGCAAGCTGTTGTTTCGCGACCATCGACCTCGCGACGACGGCCTGTGGGAAATCAATCCTTGCTCGATGGTCTTACTTTCCAACGAACCGGGCGTCGATCCGGAGCTTCGTAAACGTCGGGCAACGGTGCTCCGCGCGCCGGAGGGAGCCCTACTGCGTTTCGAGACCCCGATCGACTTGAAGCAAGGAACCATCAGCAAGCTTATCGGAGGCGAATTGCTCGGCGAGGTCGAGATCACGAGCGGTCAAAAGTTGCCCGGCCCTGAAGACGATCTCAAGATCACGACGCGCGACGTGATGCTGAGCGAAACGCATATCTCGACGCCGCACATGTTGGAATACCGTCTCGGCACCCATCGCGGTCGGGGGCGCGGCGTGCTGATCGAAATGAATAGCGAAAAGACGCCCGGCGTGGGCGAGAGCCAAAATCGGGGCATTAAAACTCTGACGCTCCAAGAGCAAGTCTACGTGCATCTCGAGCCCGATGCGAACAGCGATCTTTTCCCAGGCCGTTCGTCCGAAGCGGCGGTTGCGAAAGCGCCTGCGGAGCGTGGGGCGAAGCCTTCGCCGCCGGTCGATATTCGCTGTAGCGGCGCCTTCACGTTCGACATGGTGAAGAACATCGCAGTGTTTCGTAAGCAGGTCGACGTTACGCGGCTGAATCCTGGCGCGGAAAGTGATCAAATCAACGGCGATTTGCTGACGATCTACTTCACGTCGGAGGCGCCGCCGACTGCCGCCGGTGTGCCCGACCCGAACGGAGCAGCGCAGGTCGCGTCGAAGAAGCTTGAGCCTTCGCGCATCGAAGTGATCGGCGAACCGGTCGTGATTCGCGCGCCGAGCAACCGCTTGCAAGCGCGCGCGCAATACGTCGAACACATTCTCGCCACGCGGAGCGTGAAGCTGCGCGATTCGGTCGAGGCGATCGTGCGGCAAGATGCCCGCGAGATTCGAAGCCCCGAGTTGACGTTCGTACCCGATGCCGCCGGCGGCTATGGGACGATGCTCGCCCAGGGAAAAGGAAGACTCATCGGCTCCGCTCCCGACGATCCGGCACAAACCTTCGAGGCCGAGTGGACTTCGCGCTTCTACTTCCGTCCGCACGAAGGGCAACCGGTCCTCTCGATCGAAGGCAATGCGCGCGTCGAAGTGCCGGGCAAGGGAACGATGGCGGCCAGTCAGATCCATCTGTGGTTCAAAGAGGTTCCGAAGTCTTCGACCACGCCGCTAGGTACGCAACCGCTCGTCGATTTGCCGGCCGTGGATACGGGCAAGAAGCCGCGCACTGAGCTCCAGGCCGATCGCTTGCTCGCGCTCGAAGCCGTGCATATCGACTCGCCGCAAATGGTCGGCGACATCGAACGTCTTGAAGGTTGGTTCGAGCATACGAATCGCGTCGGCATGCGCCAGGCGATGTACCGTCCTGCCGGCGACATAGTGCTGGTCACCGCGCTGCTCGGTGCCGGACCTCTGCAATTTCCCGACGAACGGCCGACGATCGTTGAACCGAAGCCGGTTCCGATGTTGGCGGAGCAACCTCGCGCAGCGGGCCTCTCCGGAGCAGTACCGCTGTCGACGATGTCCGGCGGCGGAATTCCCGCGGCGTCTCCGATCGTGCCCCGGCCGGGCATGGCGCCGATCGTGAATCCCGCGATGCAGCCGCAGCCGAATAACTTCGGGCAAGCAGCGGCTCCGGCCGCTCCGCCGGAGCCACAGCCGCAATACCATATTCGCGGTGAGTTGGCGCGGATGTTGATCAATGTTGAAGATCGCGTGATGCGAGTCCGCGAAGTCGTGGTCGAAAAGAACGTGAAACTAACGGAGACGCGCACGAAGCTCCCGACGGAGCAGCCGCTCTTGATTCAAGGCGACACGTTGCAGCTCTCACAAGCTTCGCCGACGGCTTCGTATGTCGTCGTTACCGGAACGCCGGCTTATGTCGAAGCACGCGGCATGACGATGTCGGGCGGCAAGCTGACGCTCGATCGCCCGAATCCGCAAACGAACCTGCTCGGCGTCCCCTGCCAAGGAGTGATGACGTTGCCGGTCGACCGCGACTTGCAAGGCAAGCCGACCGGTGCGCGCGAGCTTCTCAATCTCACTTGGCAAGGAGGGCTTACGTTCGACGGCCTGACGGCGAAGTTCGAGCGGGGGGTCGAAGCGCGACTCGCCACTCAATATCTCCGCACCGATCGGATGGACGTGATCTTCAATCGGCCGGTGGCGATGGGGGAATCGGACGGCAACCAACCGCCTCCCGATATCGAACGAGTGAATTGCTACGACGGCGCATTCGTCGAGAGCCGTACGTTCGAAGGGCCGGAGTTGAAATCCGTCGATCGTTTGACCGCTCGAACCTTAGCGCTGCATCGCCCTTCCGGCGACTTCGCCGCCGACGGCCCAGGCGAAGTCGTCTCGGTACGTCTGGGCAAACCGAAAGATCCTGCCGCACCACCGGCGTCGAATCAACCGGTTGGCAATGCCGGGATTCCGGCGATTCCGATCGGTTTCGGCGATGACGACCAAGCCGCGAACGCGAAGCCGACGATCAACTATTTGAATACCCGTTTCCAGCGCAGCCTCAAAGGAAACGAAATCCGCCGCGAGATGACCTTCTCGAATCAAGTGCGCGTCCTTTACGGACCCGTGCCACAATGGAACGCCGTGATCGATCCCGACCGGCCCGAGCAATGGGCCCAGCAAACGGTGCTGATCGATGCCGATCAATTGCAGGTCAACGCCGTGCGCGACAGCGCGACCAACACCGATTCCTACAATCTCGTGGCCGAAGGGAACACGCTCGTCGAAGGGAATACGTTCACGGCCCGAGCCCCGCGACTCACGTATGCGCAAGCGAAGGATCTGTTGGTGATCGAAGGAGATGCTCGCACCGATGCCGAGCTTCATCACCAGAAGAAAATCGGCGGTCAAAATTCCGACACGAAGGCGCAGCGTTTCATGATCTGGCCTTCGACGAATCGCGTGCAAGTCGATGGCGCGACGTTTCTCGACCTGACCCCGTAGCGCTCCGTCGGCACCGCTTCGTGGTTGCGAAACGTCAGACGCGCCGCCGTTCCTGATCGAGTCGTTCGGCGATGAATTGCATCGCGCGCGGCGCCATGTGGTCGTAGTATTTCCAGCTATGACCTCCGGCGGAAGTTTCTAAATCGACTTCGTGCATGATCCCCAGCGACGACAGCTTCATATGCAACCGCTCGGAGCTTTCATGCCAACGATAGTCGACAGGATCGCTGGAAAACCAGGTGTTGCGAGGCCAATTCAAAGGATGCACGTGGAGCGTCGCCGTATCTTGGCGCACCGCTTCCGGGTCGGAATACATTTCCGCGAGCGTGCCCCCTTCTTCTTCGTCGTAATAGCGAATCTGGTAATCGATAGCCGGGCTGATCGCGGCCACGATCGGAAACTTCGCCGGATGCTTAAACGCGAAGCGAAGCGCTCCTTGGCCTCCCATGCTTGTCCCGAGTAGTGCGACTCGACCGGGTCCGGAACCCCACCGCTCGCAAACATAGGGAAAGATATTGTCGAGCAGGTGCCTTTCGGCGGTCAGTTGCGGATCGAACTCGCGACAGATTTTGTTCGTCCACCAACTTCGTGCCGTCATCGGTCCGACGACCGGCAGCCCGTAACGGTCGAACTCTTTCCGAAACGCTTCGTTTTCGGTGAGCCGGGCGAGATGCACGCCATGCAGATAGAGCACGACGTAGCCATGCGGATTCAGCGCCGGCGGCTCGTAGATGTCGCACGAATGGCCGCCGACCTGCACTTCGCTCCAAGTTCCGGTTGCCGCTGCCATCGATTCTCGTTTTGCGGTTGTAAGTCGGTTCGTGCGCGAAGTGTCGCGAGTTCCACGGCTTTCAATGTATTGGCATTCGCCGGGCGCACAATAGAATGTGAGGGCTTGCAGGCCGAATATCCGAGGTAATCGTTTTGAAAATATTGCTGACCCAAGACGAAGTGCGCGAGGGAGTGACGCGCATGGCGCGCGACATCAACGCCTGCTACGGCAAGCGCCCGGTGACGATCGTCGGCGTATTGACCGGCAGCGTCGTCTTGCTCGCCGACTTGATCCGCCTGCTCGAAATGCCGCTCCGCGTCGGGCTCGTTCAAGCGAAAAGCTACCGCGGCGCGTCGACCGTGCGCAGCGAATTGCAAATCAAAGCCGATGCGTTACCCGATCTGACCGATCGCGAAGTCATTCTCATCGACGACATCTTCGACACGGGGCACACGCTCGATCGATTGCTCGAAAGCTTCGGCACGTTCGGCACGAAATCGATTCGTTCGGCCGTCTTATTGCGCAAGCATGGACGACAAGAAGTGAAGCGCGAGCCCGACTTTTACGCGTTCGAGATCCCCGACGAGTTCGTCGTCGGCTACGGACTCGACTACGACGACGAGTATCGCAACTTGCCGCACATCGCGGCGCTGGAGCCTCACGAGATCGTCGGGAACAAGTCGTGAGTCGGCTGAGGCTGGTGTATGTAACGCGCAGATTTCGGCCTCTGCCGGGAGGATTGGAAAACGTCGCCGTGCGCATGCTCATCGAACTGGCGCGGCGTGGTCATGCCGTGCATGTAGTCACCCCTCGCTGGCAGCCCGACTGGCCGACGGAGACCGATTATGCGGGAGTGCGCGTAGTTCGGATCGCTCCTCCTGCCGGAGGTTGTTGGGGCGAAGCACGCTATGCGCGGCGGCTGGTCGCCACGCTCGACTCGCTTCGCGAGCGAATGCAGGTCGCGATCGTTTCCGGCTTGCGAATCGATGCGCAAACCGTGGTCGGCGCGGCGCGGCGAAGCGGCCGCGTGGTGTTCCTGCAGCCGGAGCGGCCGGGAATCGAAGGAGATTGTCATTGGCAAATCGAAGCCCGCGGCGGAAGTCGATTGAAACGTCGTTGCTACCTGGCCGATGGTTTCGTCGCGCTGACGGCGCTTTTGCAACGCGAACTCACGGCGGCCGGTTACGCGCGATCGCGCATCTACGGCGTGCCGCTCGGCGTGCCGAGCGTGACGCCGACGACCGCGGCGCAGAAAGCGGAAGCACGCCGTAGCTTAGCGCAAGCCGATCCCGCTTTGGCGCTGCCGAACGATGCGCGCTTGGTCGTGTATGTCGGGCGATTGCGGTTCGGGAAGGGATTGGAGGTGTTGCTCGAGGCGTGGCGCGGCATCGTCGCGGATCGAGAAAATGTAGTACTTTGGCTGGTCGGCGAAGGGCCCGACGCCGAGGCGCTGCGCGAACGGATGTTCGAGCTTGGTTTGGCGAAGAGCGTGCGTTTGACCGGTGCTTTCGACGACGTAGAAGATGTGTTTCGCGCCGCCGATCTCGCCGTGTATCCTTCGCAAGACGACGGGCTCGGTGTCGGCGTGCTCGAAGCCGCGACGTACGGGCTGCCGATCGTTGCCGGCGATACCGTGACGCATCGCGAATTCTTCTCGGACGATCGTGCGGCGCTGCTCGTACCGAAGCACGACGCTGCCGCACTTGCGGCAGGCCTCGCATCGCTCCTCGACGACGACACACTTGCCCGCCAACGTGGCGCAGAGGCGCGGCTTCGCGTGGAACGGGAGCATGGCCTCACGGCGATGGTCGATACCTACGAACGACTGTTGATCGAAGCCGTCGCGCGAAAGCCCGCCGAGGTGCGGTCATGACGCGCCGTCGGTTAGTGCATGTCGTCGAGTCGCTCGAGCCGTGGAGCGCGCAACGGATGCTCTCGCTGGTGGCACGTCGGCTCCCGGTCGACATGTTCGAGCAGCGGGTCGTCGCATTACACAGTGCCGGCGAAAGTGAAGATCTTTGTCGCGCCGAGTTGCTCGCTGCGGGAATTCAGGTTGACGTCGTCGGTGGGCTTCGCGCGAGATCGCAAAACAGTGAGCGACGAAGCTGCGGCGATTCACGCGTTGCCGCGACTTGGGGTGTGCGCCGATTTGTCGCTCGCGATGCCGCGGAGATCGTCCATCTTTGGGACGACTCGGCACGCGCGTGTGTCGGCCCCTGGATCGCGTTGACTAACGGGCCGGCGATCGTGTACTCGCTGCGAAACCCTCGATGCGACGCGCTTGGGCTCGATCGGTTTTTGGAACGTCGCACGTTGTCGCGCGCCGCGGCGATCATCGCAAACGATCCCACTGTGCGAACGCAGCGACTGGCGGTTCATCCTCGATATCAATCGCAATGGGCCGGCAAAACGCGCGTCGTGCGCGATTCGATCGAACCCGCTAAGACTTATCGGAACGACGGCATTCGCTCGGCGCTTGGAGTTCCGCAAAGTACGAAGCTGATCGGCACTGCCTGTCGGCTCGTGCCCGATGCGAACGTGCGCGACTTGCTCTTCGCCGGCGCGTTATTGAAGCTCGTCCATGAAGATTTTCGCATCGTTATCTGCGGCGATGGCCCCTCGCGCGATGATCTTCGTCGTTTCGCCACGCTTATGCGCATCGACGAGATTACGCACTTCGTCGGGCCGGCGATCGATCCCGATGCCGTTATTTCGGAGCTTTTCGCCTATGTCGCTCCCGCCTATTGGGCCGGCCCTGCGCGCGAGATCGGCGTTGCCTTGCGACACGGCGTTCCGGTCGTCGGTGTCGACACGCCCGTTCGCCGCGCCGAACTCGACGTCGAACGAAACGGCTTCGTCTTTCGTGAACACGACCAAGGCGCGCTGACGCGCCATCTGCATCAACTCTTGGGCGACGCGCCGGTTTACGACCGCATGAGCTCCGCGGCCCGCGAACGGGCTCAAGGGTTCTCGCATCCGGACGAAGTCGCCGCGCAATACGCCGCGATTTATGACGAAGTCGCCCGATAAGCGTTCGCGCGTCGACTACAACTCGCGAATCCAAATGTTGCGAAAGCGGGTCGGGTTGCCGTGATTCTGTAGATTAAACGGCAGTTTATCCGCATGCTTCGTATACGACGGCGGGCGATCGTAGAACGTCCCCCCTTCCAGCGCGAAATGGTTCTGCACGAGAACCCCGTTTTGCAAGACGGTCATATAGGCGGGCTCAAGCAGTTTGCCATCGTCGGCGAATTTCGGAGCGGTGAAGATAATGTCGTACGTTTGCCACTCGCCCGGCTTGCGACAGACATTCACAAGCGGCGGACGTTGCTTATAGATCGAACCGGCTTGGCCGTCGAAGTAGGTTTTGTTTTCGTAGGAATCGAGAATTTGCACTTCGTAAATTCCCATCAAGTAGACGCCGCTATTGCCGCGCCCCTGCCCTTCTCCCTTCACGACGTCGGGCGTGGCCCATTCGATGTGCAACTGGCAACTGCCGAACGAGCGGCGCGTGGTCACTCCCCCTCCTCCGCCGACCGTGGCGACGCCGTCTTTCACGGTCCAGCCTTGCCCGCCGGTGAACTCCTTCGCGAGATCCTTGCCGTCGAAAATAACGATCGCATCCGAGGGGGCCGTCGTTGCGTCGCCGGGGTTCACGATCGTCGGCTCTTTCCATTCCTTCCCGCTCACATACTCTCGACTCGCCGGGGCAGCCTTCTTCGGCGCTTCCTTAGCGGCGGGCTCTTTAGCGGCAGGTTCTTTAGCGGCCGATTGCTTTTCGTCTTTAGCTGCTTCGACGGGTGCCGTGAAGCCGGCGATCAGAAGCGAAGCGACGGCGGTGCGAAGATAAAACATAGCTGCGATGCGCATGCACGGATCCTCGAACTAGGGCTACTGGGCAAGATGCTTTTTCGGCGTCGACATAGGCCGCGACGCTAGTATGCGTCGAGCCGAGGCGCGTCGCAAGCCGGCAGCCGATCGGGAGCGTCCGCACTTCTGCCGTCGTGTTCAAGACGCGGCGTTTGAGAAAAGTCAGCTACCGCTGGGAACAACGCCGGAGAGGCCGCCGACGATGGACGTGAACCAGGCCGCACCGCCGACATAGACGCTGAAGACGATGATCGCCAACAGGCCGAAGCAGAGGTAGCGTTCCACCCCGTGACCGGCGAACGCCACGGCCGTCAGACCGAGCGATAGGAGAATCGTACCGGCGACGAATAACATTTCGCGCCAATAACCCCACATCATATTCGACGAGACAGCCTCGGTGGCTGCGTTCTGATTCTCGGCCCATTTCGCTTCGCTTAGGCGGCGCTCTTTTTCATGCGCTTTGCGCAAGTCTTCCAAGCTCTTGAGAACTTCGTTTTTGCGTTTGTCGGTGATCTTGTCGTCGGCCAGTTCCGCGTTATAGGCCTTCGTTTCGACTTGATACGGCCCTTCGAAGTGCTGCTCGTCTTGCAAGACACGCGCCTTGAGCCGCGAGATGTTGCGCGCTCCCAACCCATCGCAGCCGCGCGCCGTCAGCACTAAGACCAAACCGAGCATTAAGATCGCTTGCGCACCGGCCAGCAACGCTCCGCCGGAAAGTTCGCCGGAGCGTGGTGCCACGGTCGGGCCGACGTTGCGCACCGGCGTCGTGGGTTGCACGACCGTCTGCGCCGGCGCCGGCTGTTGTGTCGCGGCGGGTTGCGTCGTGGCGGCGGCTGGAGCGGGGTCGCTTCCCGACCATCGCCCTGCCGCGGCATCGGCTGCCGTCTGCGTCGTGGCCGGAGCAAGCGGAACGGTTCCGTAAGTTTGTGAAGACTGTGGTTGAGCGGCCGCGGCCGTGGTCGTGCTCGGAGCGGCAGCCGCACCGGCGGGAGCAGCAGGTGCGGTCGATGGTAATGCCGTACCCGAGGCGGAAGGTCCGACCGCAAGCGTCGAGCCGGTCGGCGACGTTGCGGAAAGTTGAAAAATAATACCGCAGCCCGGTGCGGGACAGCGCAACTTCATCCCGGCATGTTCAAGCGGAACCTGCAAGCGATGCCCGTTCGGACAGACGGCTTCCAACATTTCTTAAGTTCCTACCGACATCAGGATGTGAGTCTATGAGCCAACGCCGTGCGATCGAACGGCCGCTCCGGCAAAACGTCGCCGTATTCAGAAGTGCAGTGTCAGTATAGACGCCGGCAATTCGGGATGCAAAACGCTCTTCCTCTTCCGCCGGTGCGGAAAGGCCGTTTCCCTGCCGTTGCCTAGCGCCGTAGAATCTATGCCATGCCCGACGGCGGGGAGTTTTCGGACTCTAGCGATTGTCGGGCCGTCTTTCCTCGTGAGTTCGCCGTGATGTCGATCGCCGATCGCGTTCTGGAATCGTATCTCGACGAATCGCTCCCGGTCGAAGAAGCGGCCTCGGTCGAACGACTCTTGCGCGACGACCCGTCGCTGCTCGAGCGATTGTCGGTGCTCATCCGTCGGCGCGACCTCGGCGACCATTCGCTCGGTGCGATTTGGCAGCGGCAGCGGATCACCTGCGCCGACCGGAGCACGCTGGGAGCCTATCTGCTCGGCGTGCTCGACGGTGCCTCGCGGCGCTATTGGGATCTGCATCTCAATGTCGTCGAATGCCGCTTCTGCCGCGCCAACCTCGACGACATGCGCTTACGTCGTGAAGCTCGGCCAGATCAGACCACGGCTCGACGGCGAAAGTTTTTCGAGTCGAGCGTCGGCCGATTGGCGAAGCCCTAGCGGGCGGGCTATAGTAGCCCGATGCCGTAGACCAACAGCGCGGCAGAACCGCCGGCAAGTACGGCGGCAACGATCTTTTCCCAGCCACGCATCGCAAGCGGCGGATAGAACGTCCGAGGTCGATAAGGATCGAAGCCTCGCGCCGTCACGCTTTCGGCCAATGTCTCGGCTTTGCGCAGCGCGGCGGCGATGACCGGCAGCAGGATGCCAAGCTCCGCACGATAGGAACCGAACCGATCTCCCGGCATTCCCCAGATTCGAAAGCGGTAACCTCGGAGTTTTCGCGCCTGCCGCACCTCGATCGCCTCCTCGATCAGCAGAGGTAGGAAACGGAGCGCGGCCGTCGTCATAAAGCTGAGTGTCGTCGGCAGGCGGAACCACGACAGCGCGGCCAGCATACGCTCGGGACTCGTCGACAGACTGACCGTAAAGCCGGCGAGCGCCGTGGCGAGCAGCCGCAACGACTGCATCGCTCCATAACGCAAGCCTTCGACGGTGAGCACGACGCCGGCGAACCGATCGCCTCCGGTGCCGCGCGGCGCCACCAACGTCAATAGCGGCGTTCGCGGCTCGAAGGAATAGAAGAACCCTTGCGTGAGCATCGTCCCCCATACCGTCAGCGCGAGAATGCCGAGAATCGCTCCCCAACCGCGCGCCGGAAGCCTGAGACCGGTGCTGAAGAAGATCGCCGTAGCGAACAGAACGCCAAGCTCGTCGAGCGATTGTACGACGGCCGCTGCGACCGAAATACCGAACACGTAGAGAAGCTTGACGCGCGGGTCGAGCCGTGCCAACCAAGCGCGAGCGTTCGTCGGCGTAAACAGAGCGGAAGACATTAGGCATCGCTCCGCGATGGATCGCCGGCTTGAAGTTGCCGAGCAAGAAACTCGGCGATGAGCCCGGTGACGTCGAAGGAGTGCAAGCCATGTTCGCGGCGAAAGTCCCACACGGCCGACGAGCGCAACTCGGCCCGTTGCATGAGCGACGGATCGGCGAGCAAGTCGGCGGGAGTTCCTGTTTGCAGCAGCTTGCCTTCCGCTAAGACGAAGATGCGATCGGCATAGCGCACCGCCGTTGCGAGATCGTGCGTGGAAAAAAGGAGCGCTTCCGGACCTCCCGGCGTGCCGACGCAACGGCTTAAGAGCTCCATCATCCTTACGATCATCGGCCCGTCCTGACCGGTCGTCGGCTCGTCGAGCAGCAAGAGCCGGGGCGAGGTTGCCAGGGCCGCGGCGATCGCGGTTCGTACACGTTGCCCTTGGCTGAGCGCCTGGGGCGTCTCCGTAAGTAGTTCTTCCAGCGCGAACAAGTTCGCCATCAGTTGCACGCGCTCCGCAACGACCGCCGGCTTGAGCCCTATTTGCCGGGGCCCGTATGCGAGCTCCTCGGCAACCGTACGATGGACGAGCGTGAGCTCGGCCCGTTGCGGAACGAGGACCGTCGGTAACGTGCTTTTGTCGTTCACGTTCCAATCGATGCGGCCGCCGGTGGGGTCGAGCAACCCGGCGAGCAAATTCATCAGCGTGCTCTTGCCTGCACCATTGGGGCCGACGAGCGCGATCCGCTCGCCGCGCGAAATCTCGAAAGAGACGTCGCTCCAGACCGGCTCACCGCTGGGATAGCGATACGTTAAGCCGCGCACCGCGAGTACCGTTTCCGCGGTCTTCGCAGTGCGCAGTCGATCGGACTGTGCGATGGTTGTCGGAGGCCGCCGTCGAGATTGAGACACGTTTCCTTTCAAGCCGGCGATCGTCCAGGCTTCCGGTTCGACGAGCCCCACGGTGCGCAGCGCCGCCGTCGCGCGCGGAATATCGGTTGCGTCGATGTCCGCGGCGAGTCTTCCTCCCTCGAGCAGCAACAATCGATCGGCCTCGGGCAGCAACTCTTCTAGGCGATGCTCCGCCACGACGATCGTCATTCCGGCGGCGCGCAACAGGCGCAATTCGGCGATGAATGCCGAGGCGGCACGTGGATCGAGCCTGCTGAGGGGTTCGTCGCAGATCAGAATGCGCGGCCTCATCGCTTCGATCGCGGCCAAAACCAAGCGTTGTTTCCAGCCCCCGGAAAGATACGGCGTCGGAACGTGGCGGAAGGGATTGAGCCCGAATTGTTCGGCGATTTCCGCGATCCGGAGGCGAATCTCTTCGACCGGCAGATTCAAGTTTTCCAAGCCGAAAGCCAGTTCCGCTTCGACGGTCGACGTGCAGATTTGATCGTCGGGCGATTGCAGCACAAGGCCGACGAAGCGCGCCGCATCGGCAGTCGCCAGCGTGCGGGTATCGCGCCCGAACCAACGCACCGCTCCGCTCATCGTTCCGCGCGCGTATTGAGGAATCAAGCCGGCCAGTGCGCGCAGCAACGTCGACTTTCCCGAGCCGGTCCGCCCGGCGACGACGGTCCATGAGCCGGCTGGAAGCGAGAAGGAAAGGTCGACGAGCGTCGGTTGATCGCGACCCGGAAACGTGTAGCCGAGTCGGTCGACTTCGATCGCGCTGGCTGCGAGTGTGGGTTCGTGGAGGCCGGTCGTTGCACGATTCACGGCGCGGTCTTTCGGAGTTGAAAGCCCCAAAGCGTACCGATCGCGGCGCCGATGGCGCCGTATCCTAAGCCGGTAACCAGAGCCACCCTTTGGACATACCACATCGGGAACATGAGCTTGTAGAAGTAGATCGAAATGAAGAACTGAGCGTAGAGCGCAATGGCATTGGCAAGCCCGATGGCGAGCGCCGTGCGAGCGACGAGCAGCGTCGTCGGCTTGCCGGGCAAGGTCGTTCTGCGCTCTAGTTTCGTCACTCCGAAGAGCGCCAAGATCGCTTCATGCACGACGATGCTCAGCCCGACCATGGCGATGCCGGCGAGCGAAAAGCTTCCCGACACGATCCCGTTGAGCAACCAGACGGTCAGGATCGTCAACGTCGCCGTGCCGATGCGCGGGATCAGCGTCACGATTACGGCCATCAGCAAACAGGGAATCCCTTCGCCGCCAATGCCGTCGAGATAGACGGCCCAAGGCCCGAGGAAAACGTGAACGACCGAGCCGGCGAGCCGAGCCGCGAACGACACCGCGAAGTGGAGCGCCGCGACCATCGCGATGGTCGAAAGTTCCCGATTGTCGAAGAGTCCGCCGGCGCTGCGGCCGGCGAACATCGGAGCGGCAAGCGGCGAATCGTCGGCTACGTGCATGGTTCCTCGACTAGCCGACGATCGGATCGCACCGGATGCGAGCTTCGTTCGACTCTGGTATACAATGCCGATAAACATCGCAGGAACGGGCGCTCGCAACGCCGCCGTTCCGAATCGAACAGAATACCCATCGCCCACCCCTCTTCGCCAGTCCCGTTGCGGAGCACTCGATGCCCAACGTCATCACACTTTCCTTTCCGGAAGCCGACATCGCCCTGCTGACGCTCGACGACCCGTCGAAAGGGGCGAATGTACTTTCTCGCCCCGTGCTCGACGAGCTTGCCGCGCACTTAACGAGTTTGGAAAGCCGCACCGATCTGGCCGGCCTCATCGTGCGCTCGACCAAGCCGGGCATTTTCATCGCGGGGGCCGACATCCGCGAGTTCGTCGCCGCCGGCAAGATCACGAAGCAAGAAACGATCGCGATCGCCGATCATGGACGTGAGTTGTTTCGTCGTTTGTCTCGGCTCGCCGGCCCGAGCGTCGCGGCGATCGACGGCATTTGCGTCGGCGGCGGGGCCGAGTTGGCGGTGTGGTGCGATCGGCGGCTGATGACCGCAAGCCCTAAGGCGCAGATCGGATTCCCGGAAGTGAAGCTCGGTATGTTTCCGGGCTGGGGCGGAACGGCCCGTCTGCCGCGCATCGTCGGCCTGGCGAACGCCGTCGAGATGATTACCGGCGGAGAATCGATCGATGGACGCGCGGCTCGCGCGATGGGGCTGGCGACGGAAGTCGTGGAAGTAGCCGAAGCCGACGCCTTGCTCCAAGAAGCGATCGCGCTCGTGCGCGCGGAACGGGCAAGCGGCGACTATTTGCGCGACCGCGAACTTTGGTCGAAGCCGAGTACGCTCAGCGAGACCGAGCTAGGGTTTCTCGGCGCGACCGGCAATGCCTACATCATGCAGCAGACCAAGGGGCAGTATCCCGCTCCGATCGCGGCGCTGAACTTACTGCTCGAAGCGGCCGGCGTCGATATCGACGAAGCCTGTCGGATGGAAGCGGACGGGTTCGCCGAAATCTTCGGCACGCCGGTCAATAAAGCCTTGCTCAACGTCTTCATGCTGACGGATCGGAATAAGAAAGATGCCGGGATCGCCGACCGCGCGATCAAGCCGAAGCCGATCGCAAGCGTCGGCGTCGTCGGAGCCGGCATCATGGGCTCGGGCATCGCCGGCGCGTGCGTTAAACGAGAGGTACCCGTGACGATCCTCGATGCGCGGCCCGAAGCGCTGGCCGGTGGAATGCGCAAGGCGATCGAAGAAGCCGCTTACGATAAAGTCGCGAAAGGTCCGACGACCGAACGGCTGTTGAAGTTTGCGCCGCTCGTGCGGGCCGTCGGGAATGAAGCCGAGTTTGCTTCATGCGAGCTCGTGGTCGAGGCGATCGTCGAGAACGAGAAAGTGAAGCGGGAGCTCTATTCCAAGCTTGAGCCGCAACTTTTGGAGCTCGCGATCTTGGCCTCGAACACATCGGCCATTTCGATCACGCGCTTGGCGAAAGGGTTGAAAAATCCGGAGCGATTCTGCGGCATCCACTTCTTCAATCCGGTGCGGAAGATGCCGCTGGTCGAGGTGATCCGCGGCGCGCAGACGAGCGACGAAACGATCGCGTCGGCAGTCTCGTTCGCCAAAGGACTCGGCAAGAGTCCGATCGTCGTGGAAGACGGGCCCGGGTTCCTGGTGAATCGGTTGTTGTTCCCCTATATGAACGAGGCGTTGGAGTTGCTTGTCTCCGGCGTGCCGATCAAGGCGGTCGACGGCGCGGCCAAAGGCTTCGGTATGCCGATGGGGCCGATCACGTTGTACGACGTCGTCGGGCTCGATACGGCGCTGTTCGCCGGCCGTGTGATGGTCGAGGCGTTTCCCGATCGCTTTCTGACGTCGCCGCTGTTGGAAGAAATGGTGCAAGCCGGCCGCTTGGGGCAGAAATCGCGCAGTGGGTTCTTCGCCTATAAAGATAAGTCCGATCGGGGTGAGCCCGACCCGACGTTCGATCCGATTCTTGCCAAGCACGCTCGCAAGCCTGCGGGTTCGGAGAAGTCGGCGAAGCTCGACGCACAAACGATCGCGCTCCGGCTATTCTTGCCGATGCTGCTGGAGGCGACGCGCGTAATCGCCGAGAAAAAGGTGCGCGATCCGCGCGATGTCGACCTCGGGCTCATTTTCGGGATCGGCTTTCCGCCGTTTCAAGGAGGGCTGCTGTTTTGGGCCGATACGTTCGGCGCGGCGCAGATCATTGAAATGCTCAAGCCGTTCGAGGCACTGGGCGAACGGTATCGCCCGACGCCGCTCTTGCTCGAGCTTGCGGCCGGCGGCGGCAAGTTCTACGACCTCGCGAAGAAATAATCCGTAGTAAGAAATAGATTGTAAGAAGAAATTCGCTCGCCTCGCCCGTTGGATTTTTTAGTGGAGTCACGCTCCCATGCATGAAGCCGTCATCGTCGACGCCGTCCGAACTCCGATCGGCCGCGCGCATAAAGACAAGGGAATCTACCGTCACGTCCGGAGCGACGATCTCGCCGCGATCGTCGTCGAGGCGCTGATCGAGCGCTCGGGCATCGATCCTGCCGCGATCGAAGACGTCGTCTTGGGGAACACGCAGCAACAGGGAGAGCAAGGTTTCAACGTCGCGCGCAACGTCGCGCTGCTCGCTGGCTTGCCGACGACGGCGGCCGGCGCGACGGTGAATCGTCTGTGCGGCTCGAGCTTGCAGGCCATCGCGCAAGCTTCGCATTCCGTGATCGCCGGCGGAGAGGATGTGCAGATCGTCGGGGGGTTGGAGCACATGCTGCATATCGCGATGGACAAAGACATCGACATCAACCCAAAGCTGTTTCATCAGACGAGCCGCGGCGCGCTCAACATGGGCTTTACCGCCGAATTTCTCGCACAGACTCAAGAAATCTCGCGAGAAGAACAGGATGCGTTCGCGGTGCGCAGCCATCACCGAGCCGCCGCCGCACAAGCCGGCGGTAAGTTTCGCAGCGAAATAATTCCGGTGTGGGGAAACGACGAAGCCGGGCGGCGCGTGCTCGCAGAAGTGGATCAATGCGTCCGGCCCGATTGCAGCATGGAAGGGCTCGCTGCGCTTAAGCCGGCCTTCATGCCGGTCATCGGCACCGTGACGGCTGGGAATAGTTCGCCGCTCAACGACGGCGCGGCGGCGCTGTTGCTCATGAGTCGCGCAAGGGCCGACGAGCTTGGCTTGAAGCCGCTCGTAAAAGTGCGGGCCACGGCGGTGTGCGGAGTCGATCCGGCGGTGATGGGAACCGGACCGGTTCCGGCGACGCAGAAGGTTCTCAAGCGGGCTGGGCTCTCGCTGAAAGACATCGGCCTGATCGAGCTCAACGAAGCGTTCGCGGCGCAAGCGTTGACGTGTATTCGGATGCTCAAGCTCGATGAAGAGAAAGTGAACGTGCATGGCGGAGCGCTGGCGATCGGACACCCGCTCGGCGCGAGCGGGGCGCGGATCGCCACGACCCTCATCCATGCCATGCTCGATCGAGACGTAGAACTCGGTTTGGCGACGATGTGCATCGGCGTCGGGCAAGGAATCGCCGTCGTCTTCGAGCGGGTTTAGCCGCACTTCTCGCTAGCGCAGTTCGAGTAACTTATGGACACCGTCGTCTCCCGGAATTCGTTGGTGGCGCATTTTGCCGAGAACTTGCGAAACGCGCCGGCGAGACCGTGTATTTGGTTTCGCCGCGACGGAGAGGTCGTCGAACTTGCGTGGCAGGACGTCGGCTGGGATGCCGCACGCTTCGCCGCAGCGCTGAGGAAATTAGGAGTCGTTCGGGGCAATACCGTGGCGCTGGCGTCGCCGAACCGCTACGAATGGATCGTCTGCGATCTCGCGATACTCAGCATCGGTGCGATTCACGTGCCGATTCATGCTTCGCTCAGCGGCCCGCAAATGCGGTTTCAAATCGAAGATTGCCGAGCGAAAGTCGTCGTCGTTGCCGGCGACGAGCAGGCCTCGAAGTTGGCCGGGGTCGGGGCTATCTCGGATGTCTGCTACGCGGCGTTCGACCCAACGACCGTGCGAGTGAACGACGCGCCGATACCAAGATTGGTCGAGATCGCCGAGGGGTGCGACGACGAGTCGACATTCGTTTCCGTTGCTGCGACTGAGCCTGCGACGATTCTTTACACTTCAGGGACGACCGGCGAACCGAAGGGAGTGGTCCTTTCGCACGGCAACTTGACGACGAATGCCGAAGCGATGGTGCGCGGATTTCAGCGCGACGAAGTCGATCGCAGGATGAATTTGCTGCCGCTGAGCCATGTGTTTGCGCGCACGTGCGATGTGTATACGTGGATCGTCGGCGGATCGGAGTTGGCGCTGGCCGACACGCCGCAAACGGCGCTCGCCGATTGTGCGACGTTTCGGCCGACGCTCTTGAACGGGGTGCCGTATTTCTACGAGCGCGTGATGCGCCGGCTGATCGAAAGCGGTAAGTCGGAGGTGCCCGGCGCGTTGAAGCAACTGTTCGGTGGACGGATGCGGCATTGCTGCTCGGGAAGCGCGCCGTTGCCGGAGCACGTCGCAAGTTTCTACGCCGAGCATGGCGTGTTGCTGACGCAAGGTTACGGGCTCACGGAATCGTCGCCGGTGATTACGATGAGCACGCCGACGATCCATCGGGTCGGCACGGTCGGCCAGGCCATCGAACGGGCCGAGGTGCGCATCGCCGACGACGGAGAGATTCTCACGCGCGGGCCACATGTGATGCTCGGCTATTGGAACCGGCCGAAGGAGACCGCCGCGGCTTTAAAAAACGGCTGGCTGCATACCGGCGATCTCGGCATGCTCGATGCCGACGGTTTCCTGCGCATCACCGGTCGGAAGAAAGAACTGATCGTGACGAGTGGGGGGAAGAAGATCGTGCCGTCGATGGTCGAGGCGGCGGTCACGGCCGATCCGTTGTTCCGTCAAGCGGTCGTCGTCGGCGATGGACGGAACTATTTGACGGCCCTGCTGGTGCCGTGCCGTGCGACGTTGGCGAGTGCGCTCGCGACGGCGGCCGGAGAGTCGGCCGACGGCAACGTCGAGCGGCCGGACTTGTTGCAGCGTGCGGAAGTTCGTGCGCTGGTCGAAGATCGGCTTCGAGCTTGCCTTGCGCATCTGTCGCCTTATGAGCAAGTGCGGCGGTTTGTGCTTTTGGAGCAAGAGTTTTCCGTCGAGCGCGGCGAGCTGACGCTGACGCTTAAGCTGCGTAGGGCGCAAATCGCGGCGAATTACGCTACGCAGATCGAGCGACTCTACGCAGCCGAAATCCGACCGAATGCGTAGAATAGAGTAGCCTAGCCGCACCGCTTCGTTCGCCTTTCATGTTAGGATTCGCCGCCGTGACTACCGCCGATAAGCCTGCCGCCGACGAAGGAAAATCGTTTGCCGAGACCGCGCTGAAGATGGGGGGCAAGAGCGACGACGAAGCCCGCCGCACCGGGGCGATCGACAAGGCCGACGACCAGGTCGAATCGCTCTTCGCGCCGCAATATCAGACGACGGCGAGCCCTGCCCATCGGGCCGTTTGGGATGAAGCCGGAGTGCCGATCGATTTGTTCGCGTTCGAGCCGGAGCCGACGCCGCCGCATGTGCAGAAGGTGATGGACGACTCGCTGGCCGTGGTGCGCAAGTTTAAGCAAAGCGGCACGCTGTTGAACGCCGAAGGAAAAGTGACCGACGAAGTGCTCGCGGCACTCGGGACCGCCGGTTATTGGGGCTTGCTCGTCGATCGTGAATTCGGCGGCAGCGGCGCCCCGTTTTCCGTGTTCGCGCCGTTTCTCTCGCGCATGGCGATGCTCGACCCGACGATCGCCGGAATGGCGAGCGTGCATGGTTGCATCGGCGCGGTCGATCCGGTGCGCACGTTCGGCAACGCCGAGCAGAAACGCCGCTACTTACCGCCCTTGGCGAGCGGTGCGAAGCTCTCCGGATTCGCTCTCACCGAGCCATGGGCCGGCAGCGACCTCACGGCGCTCCGAACGCGCGCGGTGCGCGAAGGAAACGAATTCGTCGTCAACGGTGAAAAGCTGTTCATCACGAACGTCGTACCGGGGCGAACGCTCGGGCTCGTCTGCCTCATCGAGAACAAACCGGCGGTGCTCGTCGTCGATCTGCCCACGGAAGAAAATGAGCATTTCCAGCTGAAGAAGTACGGACTCTACGCACTGAAGCACACTTACAATCGCGGCATTATCTTCCGCAATTTCCGTGTGCCTGTCGCGAACTTGCTCACTCCGCCGCGCGGCGATGGATTGACGATCGCCTATCACGGCTTGAATCTCGGGCGGACGGCATTGTGTGCGACGGCGGCCGGCAGCATGCGCAATATGCTTGCCGAAATGTTGCCGTGGGCGAAGTTTCGGCGCACGTACGGCGAAGAGATCGTCGAGCGCGAGTTGGTGCAGCGGCGCATCGGTCGGCTTGCGGGCCTGATCGTCGCGGCCGATGCGCTGACTGCCTGGTGCTCATCGCTCATCGACCACGGCTATCGCGGCGAGATGGAATGCATCATCGCCAAGATCTTCGGGAGCGAGATGCAGAAGGAAGCCGCCATCGAACTACTGATGAAGACGCACGGCGGGCGCTCGTTCCTGCAAGGACACCTCTTCGGCGACAACGTGCATGAATATCTCGCCCCGTGCATCTACGAGGGAGAAGGTGAAATGCTCGGCATGGCGTTCTTTAAGTCGCTCGTGAAGCAACACGGCACGGAATACTTCGAGCCGATCGGCAAGACGCTCGTCGCGGCGAAGATCAAGAAGCCCGATCTTAAGAATCCGGCGCATCTATGGACCTTGCGCAAGCCGATGCTGCACTACGGCAAATGGATGCTCGGGCGGAAATTGCATAGCCGCAAAGCGTCGTTGCCGCCGATGCCCGAGGCGCTGCGACGCCATGCGGAATTCGCCATCGCGTTTCTTAACGGCTCGGCTTTGGAGATCAGCGGCGTGATGCGGAAGCATCAATTGGCTTTGGCGGATCGGCAGTGTCGAATGTCGGAAACATCGGCCCGCGTGCAAACGGCGATCGTGATGCTTTGCACGAGCCTGTACGCTGCGCGGCACACCGACGACATGGTGCGCTCGGCGGCCGATTGCGTTTGCCAAGATTTTGCGAGATCGCTGACCGGCAAGCGTGTGGAAGATCGTTACTTCCGCGTGGTAACGAAACTCGGCGAGCAAGTCGCCGCCGGCGGTTTCTCGCCGCTCGAAGGGACGCAGGCGGGCGAGATACTGATGGGATACAAAAACGAGTAAAATATTGTTGAGCGGCGAGTGCTGGAGTGTTTATATAGTTCTCAGGCCGATGTTCTAGCGCGAGAAACGTTCCATGATTCGTCGAGTTCCCGACAGCCCTAAGCTTCCACCTATCGACGTGTCGGCGTATCGCGGTAAATGGATCGCGATCGATTCGAAAACGCACAAGGTTCTCGGGCATGGGGATTCCCCAGCATCGGCGACGAAGAAGCTTGCGCTGAAAAATATCGAGCCGTTACTGTATTTCGTTTCCTCGTCCGATGCATACTTCGTCGGAAGCGGCGCATGATTTTTCCGTACCTCGAAGTGGTACGCCACGGTGGAGTCCGGTCGCTGCCGATCATTCCGATCCGATTACACGGTCCGCTCAGACATGTCGATTTACTGGCGCTCGTGGATTCCGGCGCAGAGCAGAGCGTCGTCAACTTTAAACTGATCGAATATCTAGGGCTCGCCGCCGAAGGGGCAGTCGTCGTTCAAATTATCGGAGTGGGCGGCAAGGAGAGTCGCGGCTACGTGATCGACGTGGATCACCAACTCAGGAATTATCGCTGGCAAGCGCCGGTCGTATTCTCCGAAGCAATCGAAGCCCCGGTGATTCTCGGTCAGGCGGGATTCTTTGAGCACTTCAACGTAACGTTTAAGCGGCGCTCGGCGTTGATGGACATTCGACGAACGAGATAGATAGCCGGTGTTGCTCTCAGAAGCTCTTGCAGCCAAGTTACCGGCTCATGCTCGCCGCCACGACCAGTGCCGAGACGCCCCACCACAGAGTCGCGGCGATCAATAAGCTTTTCATGATGAATAAATTGCGGGCCATGGAACACCTCGGGGAGCTTTTGAGGATCGGCGTTCGAGGTTGCAACTGCCTCGTATCGCCATGAACTCTCAAGCGCGGGGGCGGGGCGAGTGTTACTTCGCGGCGCGAGGATTTTCGCGAAACCGCAAGCGTGGCGGGAGTGTTGAGCGGCACTGCGGTGCCAGGTGAGTAGCCGACCCCTGGCCCCCGACCCCTGCTCACTACAGCGTCGGCCCGATGCTCCAGGGGGCGAATTCTTCTTCGCCGATGCCGTGTTGTTCGCTCTTGGTTTTTTTGCCGCCGGCGACTTCGAGAACGAGCTCGAAGATCTGCTTGCCCACTTCGGCGAGCGGCGTCCCCTGGCTCAAGACCACTCCGGCATCGAAGTCCATGTCGTCGATCATCCGCTCGTACATCGGTGTGTTCGTGGCGATCTTGATCGACGGCGTCGGCTTGCAGCCGAAGCAACTGCCCCGGCCGGTCGTGAAGGCAACGACGTTGCAACCGCCGGCGACGAGGCCCGTCACACTTACGGGATCGAGGCCCGGCGTATCCATGAAGACGAACCCGCGGCTCTTGATTTGCTCGGCGTAAAGGACGACGTCGTTGAGCGCGGTCGAGCCGGCCTTCGCCATCGCACCGAGCGACTTTTCGTAGATGGTCGTCAGGCCTCCTTCTTTGTTGCCGGTCGAGGGATTGTTATCGAGCCGCGCGCCGAACATAGCCGCGTACTTCTCCCACCAGCGAATCCGCTCGACGAGTTTCTTGCCGACCTCGGGGGTGCGAGCCCGCTTCGTCAGCAAGTGTTCGGCGCCGTAAGTCTCCGAGGTTTCCGCAAGCACCGTCGTGCCTCCGCAAGCTACTAAGAGATCGCTCGCGATGCCGAGCGCCGGGTTGGCAGTGACGCCGGAGTTGCCGTCGGAGCCGCCGCAGTTGAGCCCGAGCACGATTTCGCTGGCCGGGATCGACTCGCGGCGCACATCGTTCACGCGCGGCAGCAACTCGTTGATCTGCCGCAATCCTTCGTCGATGGTCTTCTGCGTGCCGCCGAGTTCTTGCATGACGAGGACCGGCGTCTTCGTCTTCGAGCCGTTGTCGTTCTTCAAGCCGGAGATCTGCACAAGGCCGCGCGTATCGACTAAGTAAGGAAGCGAAGCGGTTTCGCAGCCGAGGCCGATCAACAAGTACGCGCCGATATTCGGATGATGGGCGAAGCCGGCGAGCGTGCGATTGAGTTGCTCGTGGTCGTCGCCGCCGAACTGCATGCCGCAGCCCCCTTTATGGACGAGCGGTAGCACGCCGTCGACATGAGGAAATTGCTTGAGCACGTCTTTGTTGAATCGGGCCGCGATGTATTTACTGACCGAAGCCGAACAGTTCACGTTCGAGACGATGGCGAGATAGTTGCGCGTGCCGACACGGCCGTCAGGCCGACGATAGCCTGGGAAGGTGCGGTCGGTGATCGGCGTCGGATCGGCGGGGATCTCGGTCGAGTATTCGTACTGCCGCTCGAAGATCGTGGCCGTCAGGTTGTGCATGTGGACCCAATTGCCCGGCTCGATCGGCTGCGAGGCGAAGCCGATGGTTTCGCCGTAGCGCGTGACCGGTCCCCCTTTAGGGACGGCGGTCAACGCGATCTTATGACCCATCCGCACGGCACCATCGAGCACGACGGTCTTGCCGCCGGCAGTTGCTTTGTCGCCCGCAACGAGATTGCGTACGGCAATGCAGACATTGTCGGCAGGGTGGAGTTGCAAGACATCGGGCACAGAGGCTGCGACGGCGGGCATAAAGGAATGTCTCAAGTGCGAAAGGAATCGGGCGATCGGCGGGGGTAGGCCGATCTTGGGTCCGGATCGGCTGCCGGCGGGAAACGCTACTTTTACCCTACCGCCGCTAGGCCGCGTCGTCTATCCCTGCCGCCTAGTAGCCGGCGGCGTTATCCCTTCGGCCTGTCGAGGGTTAGCTGCTTTGCCGCCGGTGACATTTCGGAATCGGAGTGCGAAATCGGAGCCGTGGTCGGGAATCATTCGCTTGGCGACGACGTCTATAATAAGGCTGCAACGAAACGTGGTAGAATAGTCGATAGTATCGGCAGCGCTTCCGAACAGCCCTTTTCTCAGTGAGTGCGACGACGCGCATGGCAAGTGGTGCCGCAAAGCCTCGATCCGGTTCATCCGATGGTTCGCGCGGGGAAGCTTCTCGCGGGGGTGGCCCGCGCTCGGCCGGTCGGGTCATCGAATACCAAGCCTACATCGACGGCCAACTTCGCAAGACGCGGAGCCGTGTGAAATGGGTCGATCTGGGATCGAGCCTCACTCTGCTCGCCATCGGCGTGCTGGCCTATCTGCTCGTCGCTGCCGTGATCGATCATTGGGTCGTGCCGGGGGGCTTAGGATTCTCCGGACGCTTGCTGCTGTGCATCGGCTTGGTCGGCGGCGCGGCTTATCACTTGGTTGGTCGCTTTGCTCCTTTGCTGCTGCGCAAAGTAAATCCGGTCTACGCGGCCGAGGCGATCGAGCGCGGTCAGCCGATGAAGAACTCGCTGATTAACTTTCTGTTGCTACGGAAGCAGCCGAACCTCTCGTCGGAGTCGATGCTGGAGGCGATGAAGGAGCAAGCGGCCGTGCGACTCTCGGCCGTGCCGGCCGATGCTCCGGTCGACCGGACGGCGCTCATCCGCCTCGGCTACGTGTTGTGCGCGGTTCTAATCGCCGCCGTGGTTTACGCTTTGGCCGGTCCGAAGGATGCGATTCGATCCGTGAATCGGGTCATCGCCCCTTGGGCCGATCTTGCGCCGTCGACACGCGTGAAGATCGTCGAACTGACGCCGGCCGACGTCGAACGGCGGCGCGATGAGGTCGTCGAAGTGAAAGTACGCACGAAGAACATGCGCGCCACGGATGAAGCCGTGGTCTTTTACTCGAACTCCGGGAAGCCGGAAGACGACATCGCCGTGCCGCTCCGATCGGATGACGTGCTGCATTGGTCGGCGACCATTCCCGGCGGCAGCGAAGGGCTTAAGCAAGACTTGTACTACTACGTTCGGCTCGGTGATACCGAATCGCCCCGCTATCGCATTCGCGTCGCCGCCACGCCGGTTATTACGGTCGGTCGCGTGCAGTACGAGTATCCCGCTTACACGGGCTTGCCGCCGCGCATCGTCGAGCGCCAAGGAGATTTGAAAGGTTTGGAAGGGACGCGCGTCGTCCTTACGGCCGAGACGAACCAACAGATCCGTTCGGCGTTCGTGGCCTTCGATGCGGCGCGCAATCGCGATGTGGAATTGACGCCCGATGAAAACAAATTGAAAGCGACTGGAAGCTTCGAGCTGGCGCTGACGAAGGATCGGAAGCGGCCTGCACATACGTCGTATATGCTGCGGTTTGCGAATATCGACGGGCAAGAAAATCCGAAGCCGATCGAGCACAAGATCGACGTCACGGCCGATCAAGCTCCGGAAGTAAAAGTGATCGAGCCGACGAGCCCGGCCTCGCAAGAGTTGCAGGTGCCGCTCGGTGCGCCGTTGCGCATTACGCTGGCGGCGCGCGATCCCGACTTCAAGCTTGCCGACCTGGCCGTGGTCTTTGAGCGCGGGGGCGTACCGCTACGCGAAGAGCGCATGCTCGCGGAACCGCGCGACGGCGACTTCTCGAATACGGTCGTGTTCGATGCGGCGCGCTATGGTTTGAAGGTCGGCGATCGGGTGACCTTCCGCGGTCGCGCGAAGGATAACAAAGCGCCGCAGCCGAATATCGCGGAGACGGCGCGCTACACGATCGTCGTCGTTCAAGGCAACGGCGCGGCCGGCCAACCGCCGAAAGCCGGCGAGCAAGGGCAACCGAACCAGCAGCAGAACAATCAACCGCCTGGGAACCAACCTCAAGACCGGAAACCCCAACAAGGCAACGACCCGCAACAAGGGAAGCCTTCGGGTGACCAACCGCAGCCGCCGGCCGGCGACAACCGTGAAGGAAACCAGCAACCGAACGGAAAAGGCACGTCTCCGAACGGCCAGGGAAATCAAAAGGGCCGGCCGCAAAACGAAAATCGCCCTCCGGATCAACAGCCCGGCACCCAGCAGCCCAACGATCCGAAGTCCAATAGCCCGCAACCGAATCAGCAACAGACCCGTGGCGGGCAAAAGGAAGATTCTCGCAACGGACAGCCGCAAGATGCGCCCCGGCCCGGCGAAGGGAAGCAAGACGCCGGCTCGAAGCCGGGAGAGAACGGCGGTGCTAAGAACGGGCAAGACGAGAAGCCGATCGATCCCGAAGTCGATCCCGGGAAGGCAATTCAAGAGCTTAAGGATTTCTTCGACAAGCAGGACGCCAAGGACGAAGCGCAGAACAAGAACGAGCCGGGAAAGCAGCCGAAAGACGAAGGGAAGCAAAACGGTTCGCCGGGAAGCGGCGATAAGAATGAGTCGGGAAATAAGCAACCTTCCGGCAAACAACCCGCTGCCGAATCTGCGAACAAAAAGCCCGACGACCGACAAGGGGCCGGCAAAGAACCCGGCATGAAGGAGGGCTCCGAAAAGGGAACCGAGAAAGGTTCGCAAAAGACGGACGACCCCAACGGCAAAGGTGGCAAGCCGGACCAAGAGAACGGCAAAGAAGGAAAGAAAAACGACGGCCCATCGCAACCCGGCGGACCCTCGGGCGCAGGAAAACAGTCGGGCGGCGACGAGGGGAAGCCCGGCGGCGATCAACAATCGGGCGGCAGCCCGAGCGGCAAGCAATCGGAACGGCCCGGCAGTCAGGCGGGCAGCCCCGGCGGCTCCGAGGGGATGCGCGCCGACGATAAGGCTCAAGGAGCCGCCGAACGTCGTGAAGGGAAAAACGACGGCGGTCGCGAGGTGGAGCGCAAGCCGACCGATGGCAACGGCGGAGAGAAACCGGTAGCGAACGAGAGCCGCAAGCCCGGCGACACGACGGGTGCTAAGCCCGCGGATCGGAACGAGAGTCAACCCGCCGGCGAAAAGAACGGCTCGGAAGCTCCGATGCCGGGCACAGGTTCGAAACCGAACGGGGAAGGTAAGGAAGCACCGCCGAAAACAGGCACGGCGAACGAAGGTAATCCCACGCCGGATCGTGAAGGCAAGCAATCGGGCGGCGGCGATGGTGGTCAATCGGGAAGCGCATCGTCGAAGCCGGGCGAAAAGTCCGGCGCGAAAAAGAATGCGGAGAAGCCCGGCGAGAAGCCGGTCGGCGAACGTGAAGGGGAGAAGCCTTCGGCCAACAATGGTCAGCCGTCGGGCAATCAAAAAAATCCCGGCGATGTCGGCGGAAGCAATACGAAGAACGAAGGGACTCCTGAAGCGCAAGAAACGAACAAGCCTCGCGACAAGACCGGCGGCGCTGATGCCGGCAGTAAGGAAGAATCTCGCGGCGATCCCGGCAAGTCGCCGAGCGGTAGTAAACAAGAATCGGACGCGCAGGGCCAATCGAGCGGCGATCGTTCGGGCAACGGAGAAGAAGGGGGCGGAATGAAGTCGCCCAAGAAGGGGACCGGCTCGGCTGGCTCGAACACTCCCGGCGATCAAGGCTCCGGCGCAGCCGCTGAAGAGGGAGACTCCGTCACGGGGAACAAGCCGGGCGACAAGGCGCGCGGGCCGGCGCCTTCGGAAGGGAAGCAACCGGGAGGCAAACCTTCGGGCGAAAAGGGAGACGGAAATCAATCGCGAGCCGGCGGAGACCGATCGGGCGGTACGGGCCAACCCCCCGCAGATGCATCGAGAGGAGATCCTTCCGACGATCAAGCGAACCAGGGGGGCCGAGATGCGAAGCCCGGCGAACGCCCTCAGGACGGCGCCGCGCAAGGTGACGGCGGGGGCGGAATTCCCAAAGGACCGAGCGGGGGCCGTTTCGGTCGGACGACCGAGCCTGGGGGCGATGCCGCGAATCTCGACTACACGAAGAAGGTGACCGACCTGACGCTCGATCGCTTGAAGAATCAACTCGACAAGGGGCAAGTCGATCCGGAGTTGTTGAAGAAGTTCGGTTCGCGCGAGGCGCTCGATCAGTTCGCGCGGAAGTGGGACGAAATGCGCCGTGCGGCGCAACAGCCGGGCGCTCAAGGAGATGCGGCCCGTAAGCAATTCCAAGAGACGCTCAAAGGCCTCGGCTTGCAATCGCGGACGACGTCGCAGCAGGGGCGCCGCACGGGGGACGATGATTCGCGCGAACTACGTGGTTCGCGCCGAAGCGAGCCTCCGGCCAAGTTCGCCGATCAGTACCGCGCCTACACGACCGGCATCGGCCAAGCTCCTGCGGAACCGGCCAAAAAGCCGTAAAGCGGTCGTACGGCGGCTCTGCATGTCTATTCGCAGCAGACTTCTTGAGTTCGGCTAAAAAACAGCCGTCAACGGCGATTTTATAGCCGTTCATTTTCAATTCCTTAATCTTGTTTCTTGCAAAACGTACGGTATTAACGTTTTGTAAGTATTTTTACGGACTGGCTTGTCCTTTGCATTGGCGGCGCGGCATTACGTTTTTTTAATGTCTGCATCTAATGAGCAGGAGTAGTTTCCATGTCTGAATCGAAGTCCGTACGTGGGCACAAGCGGAGCGGGTTTACGCTGATCGAACTCGTGGTGGTCATCATCATTCTCGCCACGATCGCCGGCTTCGTCATCCCGCAGGTCGGCATGATCGGCCGCTCGTCCGACATGGCGGCGACGGCGAAAACGCAATCGGACGTCGCCTCGAATATCCAACTCTTCTTCACGCTACAGAAGCGCTACCCGCAAGGGCTAGATTCGTTGCTCGACACCACGGGAACGCTTTATTCCGCGAACACGACCAATGGGGATACGCAGACGCACGGGCTCCCTTACTCGGGCGCGGACGATACCCGTCTGCAGGCCCAACTCGCCAAAGCCACGTTTACCGTCGCGGATAAGACCTACGCTCGCTCGCTGACGCGCGCCGGCTTCGATTGGGTCCACGACCATACCGTTCCGACTGCGCCCGCCACGACGAACTCCAACAACTCCGGCGACGTGTTTCGCGGCCTGATAGCCGATGCCAACGGCACCGGCAACACGGCACCGACGACGATCGACGTCGCCGAGGTCACGGGGGCGGCTCTGTTGCTGAAACTGGTTCCCCAGGGTTTGAAAACCGGAGAGCGCGTCGTCGCGTTCGGCGTGGGGCCGAGGAACACGGCGATCAGCAAAACATTGACGAACTCGCCGACTTATCCCGGCGCCGACGGCAAATACTACGGCCGCTACATCGCCTACTTCAAGGTTTACGCATCGGGAGAACGAGCGGTCATGATCGGCACTTCCGATAGCTACGGTCGGACGCCGGACTACACGCAACAGCAGTTCAACGAATCGCTGCCCGACGGTGGTCGCCAAGGCTAATAGTTGAGGCTTCCGAAGCGGCTTTTGAGTCGTCATCGAACGGAGCGGGGGAGCCGAGTGGTTCCTTCGCTCCGTTTTTTCGTTGAAAAGCTGCAGGCCGTCTTCTTCGGCTTTCCCCCCTGTGTGCGACATAGCGCAGCCCGCATTGCGATTAAAATCGAAAATCTTCCCGGTTGGCGCTTTCCGTCGCCGCGCCGAACGCTTATTTTCTCGGAACGAAGATACCTCTAAAGGGGTGTTCTCGACTGGGCCGTTTCGGTGGCTTTCTCAGCGGCATCGGGCGGGATTCAACCAAGAGCCTACAGCGAGAGATTTCCATGGCAGCGGGTTTGCCAGGGGGGCTTATAGCGCGAAGCCGCCTCGTCACTACCGGGTGTCGAGTTGCGATGCTCGCGTTCGTCGTCGGCATTACGTTTTCCGGCTCCGGTGCATTGCGAGCTCAAACGTCGACTTGGCTGAAGACGACCAGCGGCAACTGGTCGCTCGCGGACAATTGGAGCACGTTGCCGATCGGCGGACCTACGGCGCTGCTGCTTTTCAACGGCAGCGGCGCGCAGGCTTATATCGCGACGAACGACTTGGCCGATCCGTTCTTCATGAACCAGATCGTCCTCAACAGCACTTCGAGCGGCACGCCGACGATCGCCGGCGCGCAATTGCGATTCGTCGGCAGCAATGCGCAGATCAAGCAAGACGGCGGCGGCGCATTTATTTTTACGGCGCCGATCAAATTCGACCTCCCTCTGACGCTCGCCGGCTCAGGCGCCGGCTACGTGACCTTCAACGGTGCGCTGAGCGGCATGGGGGGCATCATCAAGTCCGGCACGAGTACGTTCGTCTTCGGTTCGCCGGCGGCCGATACGTTGTCGAGCAATACCTTCGTCGGCGGGCTCACGATCGCCGACGGCACGATTCGCTTCGATAACACACTCGACACCGGTCCGACGGCGCTGCGCTCGAATCGCATCACGTTCACTTCCGGCGCGGGAAGCCTGCGTTTCGGCGGGCCCTCGGCAACCACGCCGACGGAACTGCGGATCGGAGAAATCTCCGGCGCGGCCGGCCTCGTGCTCGCGCGCACCACGGCGGTCAATGAGAACGCCGGCTTGAACGTCGTCATCACGACTTTGGGCGACGCCTCCTACGGCGGCACGTTTGACAATACGGGAACCGGCGCGGGCCTCGCCACGACGCTCAAGATTCGCGGCGTCGGCAATCAGACGTTTTCCAATTCGGTCGCCGACACTTTCAAGATCAACGGCGACCTCGAAACCTTTCACGGTGCTACGACGACGCTTGCCAACTTCGCGTCGACCGGCACCGCAAGCGCAGGGAAAATCATCTTGAGCGGCGGCACCTTCGTGCTCGATAACGTCGCCAGAAACGACAACGACCGCATTCGCACCTCAGGCACCGTCGATATGGCCGGCGGCGGAACTTTTCGCTTGTTGGGCAATGCTTCGGGCACCGCCGAAGTCTCCGGCCGACTTGAGCTCGGAGATAACAATATGATCGCCCGAGGGGGAGCTTTGAAAATCGAGATCGTGCATATCGCGACGTCGTCTCCCACGACCCTCACGTTCAGCGTCTTCGAAAGAGATTCCTCGTCCAGCCCTCGTTCGACGGTCGACTTTGCGGCGGTCAATGCATCGGGCACGGCCATTCCGCTCGGCGGAGGTGGAACGAATCCGCGCATCATCCTTACGACCGGCGTTCGTCTGACGACGACCAATTTGCTGTTTTCACGCTCGAACTCTTCGGCAAGCAACAACACTTACGGCTATGCGACCGTCAACGGCACCGACTTCGCCACTTATGGTTCTAACGGCGTCGTAGCGGCCGGTTTTACGACGTGGAGCGGAACGGCGAATTCGTCGACGAATTTCAATCTCTCGGTGAATGGAACCACCGGAACCTCTAGTTCGACATTTTCCATCGGCTCTCTGAAGCTTACACCCGCTTCCGGCAGCATCGCGCTCGACATCAACGGCTCCGGAAATCTGCAAACGAACGGGATCTTGCTCGCAGGAAGCAATAACGCCGCGATCACGTCTTCGGGCGGCGGGGGCTGGGTCGGTTTCGGGATGCGCTTCGCTCATGTGCAGTCGGCCGTGCTGACGATCGGCGCTTCGATCGGCAGCGATAACAACCCGCTCGTGAAGGCCGGCGGGGGAACGCTCTACCTCTCGAATACCTCGAACGTCAACTCGACGGCGACCCTCACGATCAACGACGGGGTCGTGCGGGCATCGTCGACGACTCTCCCCACCGGCACGATCGAGTTCCGCGGCGGCGTCCTTGAAGTCACCGGCGGGGGGACGTTCAATCGCGCGCTCGGTACCACTGCCAACACCCTGAACTGGCAGAACGGCACCTTCGATCGAGGGAGCGGCGGCTTCGCAGCCTGGGGTGCGGCCGTGACGATCGATCTGAAAAATCTCGGCGCCGATCAGCTCTCTTGGCGCGAGACGAACTTCGTCGGCGAGGGCTATGCGCTGATCTTCGGCTCGAAAACCGCCGATGCGCGAGTCTCGCTCTTAGACGACTTGAACCTTTCCGAATCCTCGGTTCCATCGCCGGAAACTTACAATGCTCGCGAGATTCAAATCGTCGACAATCCGAATTCGCCGACCGATTTCGCGAGGCTTTCCGGCCAGGTCTCGGGAGCGATTACCGACGATCTCCTGAAGACCGGTGCGGGAATCTTGGAACTAACCAATACCAACACTTACTTAGGCGGCACCATCATCGCCGAAGGATCGCTGCTCGTAGCGAACTCCGCCGGCTTGGGAGATCTTAATGCCGCTTATGTATTGCTAGGCGCGAGAAGCGGTTCGGCCGATGTCGCACTACTGACCAGTAGCACGTCGACTGCCATTACGATCAAACGGGACATTCTCGTTCAGTCCGGCGGCACGGGCAGTGCCATGCTCGGCAACACGATCGCGCTCGACGCCGTGTCGGCATCGAACGCAGTATTTAGCGGCAATATCCTCGTCGGACTCCAAGGAGATTCGCTCGCCAAGAGTCTCAAGTTCACAGCCGTCGCCGGCACCACGGTCACGTTTTCAGGATCGATCACGACGCATTCCGGTTACACGGGAACCGTGTCGATGCAAAAGGTCGGCGGCGGCGATGTGCTGCTCAGCGGTGCGACTTCCTACTCCGGAGCGACTACGGTTTCCGCCGGCAAACTCATCATCGGCACCGGCGGGCTACTCGCGGGGAGCGGCGGAGTTTCCGTTGCCGCCGGCGCTACCTTGATGATCGCCGTCGGCGGACAGATTACCGGCAGCGGCGCGATCAATGTTTCCGGCTCGGCTGCGATCGACAACGCGTCAGTCAATCGCGGAACGGTGATCGTCAACGGCACGGCGGGGACATCGAATGCCTCGATCGTCGTTGGGCAAGGAGGCTTGCTGCAAGGGAACAACGGTGTCGTCAACGGCAGCGTCACGATTCAACGCGGCGGCGGCATCGGGCCGGGCAATAGCGTCGGCACGTTGAACATCAGCGGGCCGTCGTCGAGCACTTGGGAGGCTGGGTCTCATGTCTACTTCGAGTTCCGGCATGCCGGCGGTAATGCTCCCGGAACCGATTGGGATTATCTCAATCTCGGTGCGAGCCATCTGAATATCAACGGCACCGCGGCCGATCCGATTTTCTTGCATATCGATTCTTGGCTCTCGAATAACAACGGCCACGGCTCGAACGATTTCGACTCTGCGACGACGTACTACCATTGGAAATTCGTAACGACCGGCGGCATCGATCTCGCCGCGTCGACCGGCAGCTTCGCCGATCGTTTCATCATCGTCGACGCTACGACCAATGCCGGCGTGTTCGGCACCGGCATCGGAAATCCGGCGACACGGCTGAGCGGATCGTTCTACGTCACGCTCGTCGGCAGCGAGCTTTATCTCGATTACTCGACCGTACCCGAGCCCGGCAGCGCGACGCTGGTCGGGGTTGCGGTCGCCGCGGGCATCTGGCAACGGCGTCGATCGACCTCCGTGTGAATCGGCGGACGGCACGAACGCTCGCGTGCAATGGCCGGCCGAGCGTGTTACGATTCTCAGCGCTTGCCTGAGTCCGTTCGGCCCCGTTTCTGTGAGAACATTGCGATGCCCCTTTCCTATAGTCAGTTCGCCGCCGGAGTTCGCGATGAAACGGCTTTCGCCGTGTTGGCGGTCGCCAAGCGTTTGAAAGCTGCCGGCAAGCAGGTAATCGAACTTGAAATCGGCGATAGCCCTTTCGCTTCGACGCCGGCCGCCAAGCAAGCCGGGCACGACGCGATCACGCAGGATCAATCGCACTATGCCCCCTCGCTTGGATTGCCGACGATGCGGGCGGCGGCAGCCGACTATGTGCGCCGTGAACACGCGATCGACGCGAAGCCGGAGAACATCGTCGTCGGGCCGGGCGCGAAAGTCTTCGAGTTGATCTTCTGCGAGGCGTTCATTGATCCGGGCGACGACGTGCTGATCTTCTCTCCCTACTTTCCCACGTACATGCCGAACATCGCTCGTCGCGGAGGTCGCGTGTGGACGAGCGATTTGAAGCAAAGCAATGAGTTTCGTCCCGAGCCTGCCGAAGTCGAGCGGTTCCTCAAGACGGCTCCGCGTCCGAAGGCGGTCTTTCTCAATAGCCCGCACAACCCGACGGGCGGCGTTGCACATCGCAGCGACCTGCAAGCGATCGCCGACTTAGTGCGCGGGAGCGAGGTTGCCGTATTCAGCGACGAACCGTACGACCAAATGGTCTGGCAAGGAAAGCATCATTCGTTGCTCGCCGAGTCCGGCATGCTGGATCAATGCGTAGCGGCTTACACCTTCAGCAAGTCGTATAGCATGAGCGGCTGGCGTGTCGGATTCGCGGTCGGCTCGAAGCCGACGGTGGAGCTCATGGGTCGATTGTTGAATACGTCGTTGTCGTGCGTTTCTCCGATCGCGCAACTCGCCGCCGCCGCCGCGCTGAACAACGACGACGCTCCCCGCGCCGAACAGATGCAGGCGTTTCGCGCTAAGTTGCATTTGCTGATCGACGGCATCAACACGATCGACGGCTTTCATTGCCTCGCGCCGAAGAGCACGTTTTACGCCTTTCCGAACGTCGCCGGTATCTGCAACCAAAACCGGATCACTTCGCATGGGTTGGCGATGTATCTGCTCGAAGGGGCCGACGATGCGCGCGGCGTCGCATGCCTTGGAGGCGAATGCTTCGGACCCGCCGGCGGGGGCTTCCTGCGATTTAGTTGCGCCGAGCCCGACGACAAACTTCTCGAAGCGGTCGAATTCATCCGCCATGCGATCACGCAACAGGACCGCATCGCGGCGTATCTTGCCGCGCACGCCGAGTATCGTCTTGCGAGCCCTTACGCCGCTTAGCGGACGTCGTTGCCGCGGCTCAGCCCTGGCCGAGAAGTTCGATCAGCATCCGCACCATGCAACCCGAGCCGCCGATGTCGGCCCAGGGTCTCGGTTTCTCGTAGTAAGCAGGTCCGGCGATATCGAGATGGACCCAAGGGGTGCCGTCGACGAACTCTTCGAGAAACTTGGCGGCCGTGATCGCTCCCCCCCAACGACCGTCGCCGGTGTTTTTGATGTCGGCGATTTCGGTGCGGATATGTTCCGAATACTCGGGAAACATCGGCATTTGCCAGAGAGGTTCGCCGGTCGCACGGGCCGCAGCGACGACGGAGTCGCACCACGGTTGGTTGTTCGAGAATGCTCCGACCGTGTCGTTGCCGAGCGCCACGACGCAGGCGCCGGTAAGAGTCGCCAGATCGATGATCTTCGCCGGGGCGCGATCGAGCGCCACGTTCAAGACGTCGGCCAAGACCAGTCGCCCCTCGGCATCGGTGTTCAAGACTTCGATCGTCTTGCCGGAGCGCGCGGTAAGGACGTCGCCGAGCTTCATCGCCGAGCCGCCGAGCATGTTCTCGATCAGGCCCGCGAAGCCGATGAGGTTGACGGGGAGCTTCAATCGCGCCGCAGCTTGCACGACGGCCAGCATCGTCGCCGCGCCGGCCATGTCGCACTTCATCGTGGTCATGCCGTCGGTCGGCTTGAGCGAGAGGCCGCCGGAGTCGAATGTGACCCCTTTCCCGACGAGCGCGATCGGCGGTTCCCCCGCTTTGCCTCCTCGGTATTCGACGATAAACAATCGCGGAGGGCGATCCGACCCCTTCGCCACGGAACAAAGCGAGTGGCAACGTTCGGCCGTGAGCTTAGGAAGATCCCAGACTTCATACGTCAGGCCTTCCGCTTGAGCGACCGCGACCGCTTCGGCGACGAACGTCTCGGGATACAGCACATCCGGCGGCTCATTCACGAGGCGGCGGGCAAGGTTGATCGCGTCGCCGATGATCGTACCGCGCTCGATCGCCTTAGAGTCGGCACCATGCCAGAGAAGCTGCTCGAACGAGAAGCGTTTCTTTTCGCGCCGATAAAGATCGCTGCCGACGGTGCCGACCATTGCCCCGGCGATTCCCGCCGCGGCATGCTGACTGCCGGCGTCGCCGAGATAAAAGACGACGGTATTGCGCACTTTGCCCGATAGATGCCGAGCCGCGGCCGCAGCCGTGCGATAAGCCGTTCCTTCCTCGAACTTCGCCGCATCCCCGAGGCCGACGACGAGCACCAGCGGCGTTGTGATTCCCGGCACACCGTGCAGCGCCGTGAGTTCGTAGAGCCGACCGGTCGCCTCGCGCCGCGAGATTAGGCCGGCGATCAGACCCGCACCCGCTTCATCGATCTGGCGGGCTGCGGCGGTGAGAGTTCCGTCGGACCAAATGCCGACGACCAACGCATCGGCATTCACGTCTTGAGGGGAGTGAGGTGTCGAGATGACTTTCATGGGGGGCGTGTTCCTGAGGCGCGAATTCATCGCGGTTGTGACGAATCGGTAATCTGCAATCGAAACTATTTTCAGCCGCTAACGGGATTAATACTCCATTTTTGCCGGCAGGCATTTACCGTTGCAGGTAGAATCACGTTTTAGCGACCCTCTGCCCAGCCCGCAATTTCGTTCGGGCCTCTTTCGGTCGACGTTTCTTAAAGGCGAGGCCGAATGGGTGCGTTGGATCATTGGAATCCGGTGTTTCTTTCCCGCGAATTGAAGAAGAAACCGGAAGCGATTCGGGTCGACGGTCGCAACTTGGTTCTCTTTCGTACCTCCGACGACTCCGTCGGCGCGCTCGACGACTCCTGTCTGCATCGTCGGATGAAGCTGAGTTGCGGTCGAGTTACCGACGATCGCCTCGTCTGCCCGTATCACGGCTGGACCTTCGGCAAGTGCGGCGACGGCGAAAGCCCCGGCACTCCGAAGATGCACGCTCAAGCGGTGAGCTACGATGTGCGCGAGGCGCACGGAGTCGTGTGGTTGAAGAACGCGGGAGTCGAAGCGAAGTTTCCCGATTTTAAGCCGGAAGGCTACTACCAGCTTTGCGCATCCAAGTTCGTCGCGGAAGCGCCGCTGGAGCTCGCGCTCGACAATTTCAGCGAGCTCGAGCATTCCGCCTCGACGCATATTCTCTTCGGTTACGACTTAGAACGGCTTCCGGAAATGAAGATGACGGTGCGCGCCGACGAGCGCAACACGTACGTCGTCACGACCGGCCCTCACAAGAAGATGCATTGGTTGCCGAAGTTGCTGATGGGCCTCAAGACTGACGGCGAGTTCACGTCGGATTGGACGACCCATTTCTCGCCGGTCTACTCCATCTTCGACCACACGATCGTCGACGTCGACACGCGGAAGCCGGCGAAAGTGCAGTGGCGCTTGTGCGTCTTCTTCACGCCGATCGATGCGATGCAAACGCGGCTCACCGTGATCGTCTTTACGAAGTCGTCGTATCCGGGCCCGAACGGCGGAGTGCGACTCGCGAAGCCGATTCTTACGAAGATGTTCGAGTCGGAAATCAACCTCGATCTCGTCATCTTAAAAGACATTTCGGACAAGAACCCGTTGCTCACCGGCATGAAGTTGGGTCGCTACGATAAGGTGCTCGCTTTGAATCGTGAGCGGATCAATCGCGTCTATCGCGGTCTGGATACGCCGTTGAGCATGGCGGGAAGAGAGGGTGCGACGGCGGGCGACGGCACGTATGTCGACGCCGTGGATGTCGCGCCGATCGTCGCGGGGAAGCCGGCGACTGCGGCACCAATCATGCCTGCTTAGGATCATTAAGAACGCGACGGATCGTGGGCTCGTCGACCGGTTCGATGATTCCCCGTTCGCAAACGATCGCCCGAATCAGTCGGGCCGGCGTCACGTCGAACGCCGGATTGTAGACCTTCACTCACTCGGGTGCCGTCGACTTTCCGAAGCCGCGCGTGATCTCTTCGGCATTGCGTTGTTCGATCGGGATGCCGGAGCCGTCGGGAAGCTCGAGGTCGAACGTCGTCGAAGGGGCGGCGACATAAAACGGCACGCCATGCGCCGCGGCAACGACGGCAAGCCCGTAAGTGCCGATCTTGTTCGCGGTGTCGCCGTTGGCCGCGATCCGATCGGCACCGACGACGACGGCTTGCACGTTTCCTTCGCGCATCACCTGCGCCGCCATGTTGTCGCAGATGAGCGTCACGTCGAGGCCGCTCCGATGCAGTTCCCAGGCGGTGAGCCGAGAGCCTTGCAGCAACGGGCGCGTTTCATCGACGAACACGCGTAATCGCTTCCCTTCTTCGTGTGCCGTGTAGAACAACGCAAGCGCCGTTCCGTAGGCGCTCGTCGCGAGCGCGCCGGCATTGCAATGGGTAAGCACGCCGTCGCCGTCGCGTATGAGAGCCGCTCCGTGTCGGCCGATGGCGCGACACATCGCCGTGTCTTCCGCGTGGATCCGCCGCGCTTCTTCCAGCAGCAGTGTGCGCAACTCGGCGATCGAGACTTTTCCTCGTTGTCGCTGGGCAGCGGCGTGCATTCGATCGAGCGCCCAAAAGAGGTTCACGGCCGTCGGCCGGCTGGAAGCGAGATAGCTGCAAACATTCGTTACTCGTGCGTAGACCTCGGCTTCGTTCGCGGCCTCGATCCGTTGCAATCCGAGGCAGACGCCGTAGGCCGCGGCGACCCCGATCGCCGGCGCGCCGCGCACGCGCAGCGAGCGGATCGCTTCGAAGAGCGTTTCGATATCGCGACAAGCGACGTCGACCGTTTCGCCGGGAAGACGCGTCTGATCGAGCAGCGCGAGATGGCCGTCGATGTCACCGACCCAGTTCAAAGTGGGTGGCAGAAAGGGTGAGGCGATCGTCATGGGGGAAATTTCAAACGTTGGTTTAGTGTGCCGACGTCGGTGCGCCGGCGAGAATCTTCGCGATGTCGTCGCACATGGCATCGACGAGCGTGACGTGATGGGCGTTCCGATCGACATGCTCGACCCCGTCGAGGCAGCGCTCGATCACCGCGGCGAGCGTCTCCGCATCGACGTGGAAATCGCGCGCCGCATTTTTCGCGACCCCTTCCAGTTCGGCATCTTCGCGCGGTGCGGCACCGGTCGAGAGGTGCAGCATGGCGCGAAAAAAGTCGACGAGAAAGCCGATGCCGAGCCGAAGTCGTTCGCGGCGTTGCGAGGCTTCTTTGCCGGCGTCTTCGGCAAACTTTACGAGCATCTTCGCCGCGGTTTGCGAATCCCATTCGCCCGAAGAAAGCTGTTCGAGCCACTCGCGTCGGAAAGCGGAGAGTGCGGGATCGGCGAGCCGCGCCGCTTGCGCTAGGCTCCCCTCGGCAAGCAACGCCAAGCGTTCGGCGTCCTCTTCCGAGTCGACAAGCCCGGCCTGTCGAATCAGCCGCGCGAGGTCGACCGCAGCCAGAGGACGGAACCGCACGATCTGGGAACGCGAGCGAATCGTCGGGAGTTGTCGATCGGAGCCGGTACCGATCAGGATGAGCATCGACTTCGGCGGCGGTTCTTCGAGCGTCTTCAAGAGCGCGTTCGCCCCTTCTTCGTTCAAGAAGTCGGCGTCGTCGATCACGGCGATGCGCCTCCCGCCGCGAAACGGCTTCATCGCGATATCGTGGCAAAGCCCTTCGTGGTTTCTGTTTTCCTTACGGCCGATCAGCAACTCGAGCGGAATCTCGCTTTTATCGTTAGGCTTTGCCACACCGATCAGGTCGGGATGGTTGCCGGCGGCGACGAGCCGGCAATCTTCGCATGTGCCGCAAGGGTCGAGCGTGAGCGCGGTTCCGCCGCGGCAAAGCAGCGCTTGCGCGAGTTTTCCGGCAAACGATCGCTTCCCGACCCCCGCCGGCCCGACGAACAGAAACGTTCCCGTCACGCGGCCCGACGCATAACGTCGACGAAACTGCTCGACGACATCGTCGTGTCCGACGATTCCTTGCCACATGACGAAAACTCCGGAGGCGAGCCTATTTACGGCGTTGTTGCAGAGCGGAAAGCGGCCTGCGTGTGGTCGGTTGTCGCTCGCCCTGGGGGGCACGAATTCAGCGAGATTCTAACAAACCAAGCGCCATAAACGAGCGGAACGAAAGAAACTCGTCGACAGGCACGCCCCTTGCAATGCATAAGGTCGACGGGGCCGAGGGGTGTTTCGGCATATCTAACGTAAAACCGCCGAGATTTTCCACACACCGGCCTCAACCTCGTCTGCGGAAACACTCGATAAATAATCATGTCGTCGCGCGAAAACAGGGACGGTTCGATGACGACCAAGCCTATAAGGGGTGCTCAGGGATGAAGAGCAAGCAGTTTCGATTTCCGTACGCCATGATCGTTTGTTTGGCACTCGGCCAGACGCACGGCCTGATCGCTCAGCAACCGGCATCGTCGTCGACGACCGCTGCGGTAGCCGTTCAGACGGCGCGTAATGAGCTTCCGATCGGCAACCTTCAAGAACATCCGCTCAAGCGCGCCATCGAATTGGCGAACGCTTCGCTCCAGCAAGTTCAACAGACCAAGGATGCGTCGTTTATTCTCGTCAAGCGCGAGCGCATCGCCGGCAAGCTCTCCGGCTACGAAGCCGTGCAGATGAAATATCGCGTCGCTCCGTTCAGCGTCTATTGCCATACGCTCGGGCCGGTTCAACCGAAGGGGCGTGAAGCGATCTACGTCGAAGGCCGCAACGGCGGGAAAGCGCTGGTGCATGTGACCGGCTTCCAGCACAAGTTGCTCGGCACGCTGACGCTCGACCCGACTGGGCCCGACATGATGGACGGCAACAAATACCCGATGACGACGGCCGGCTTTCAGAAGATGCTGGTCAATATCTTGACGATGTATAAAGCGGAAATTCCGTTTGCCGAAAACGAAGTTCAGATCTTCCAAGGCGCCAAAGTCGATGGTCGATCTTGCACCTGCGTCCAAGTATCGCATCCGGTACGGCGTCCCGAGTTTGCGTTTCAAACTTCGCGCGTCTTCTACGACGACGAGACGAATCATCCGATCCGCTGGGAAGCGTATGAGTGGCCTCAAAAAGCCGGCGACCAGCCCGTGCTGACGGAAGAATACACCTACCGCAATATCCAGTTGAACCCAGGCCTCTCGGATCGCGATTTCGACTCCAAGAACCCTGCTTACGGTTACAACTAAACGCGACGTATCGAAGTCGTCGTGACCAACCCATAGAGACTCGGCCTTTTACGAGGCCGAGTCTCTTTTTTCGTTAGTGGTCGGTGAACCGGTTCGAGGTGATTCCGCCGCTTCCGAGGCAGGGGGAGTCGGTAGCCCGTCGGCTTGGGTTTTGTTATGCTTCGGGCGTAGCGGAGCGCGGTTGCAGCGGTTCCGTTGCGCGATCGGCGTCTCGTCGCCGTCGTATGCCCCTCGCCGTGAAATCGGGAAGACGAACATGACCTCGCCGTTGAAATCGCTGGTTGCCTCGGGCACGAAACTTTGGCTCGATTCGATCGACCCGGAATTGGTCGTGAGCAATCGTGCGCTGGGTGCGACGGGAGCTACGAGCAATCCGATCATCATCGCCGACTTGCTGAAAACGGGGCGCTTCGACTCCGAGATCATCGAGTTGATCGCGAAAGGAGGCGACGACCACGCCATCGCCTGGGACGTGACCGATCGCCTCGTGAGCGGCGCTCAAGAAAAGTTTCGCGATGTGTGGGACCAAACGCGAGGCGACGACGGCTATGTCAGTTTCGAGCTCGACCCACTCTTGGAAGACTTAGAGCTCGGGCCGCCGCATGCCGAGCGCGTCGCGAAGTACATCGAGCTCGGGAAGAAATGGTCGAAGGGGCATAAGAACCGGATGATCAAGGTTCCCGCGACTCCGGCGGGGCTCGGCGCGTTGGAAGAGTTGGCGGCGCATGGCGTTCCCTTGAACGTCACGCTGATCTTCTCGATGCGGCAATACGAAGAAGCTCGCAACGCGGTCTGGCGCGGCGCGCAACGCCGTAGCGACCTTGCGACCTTCAAAAGCGTTTACAGCATCTTCGTCTCGCGGCTCGACGTGTATACCGAAAAAGCAGTGCCGCAACTTTCGCCGGCCGCTCAGGGCCAAGTCGGCATCGTCAACGCGAAACGGATCTGGAAGGCCAATCTCGACTTTTGGACTCCGAAAAAGACCCCGCTCAAGCAAGAGATGATCTTCGCGAGCACCGGCACTAAGAAGCCGGAAGATGCCCCGTGGAAGTATGTCGAAGCGTTCGCAGGGAGCGATATCGAAACGAATCCGCCGGGCACGAACGCGGCCGTCGAGAACAGCGGGCGAATGTTCACTCGCCACGTCGATGAAATGCCGTCGGCCGCAGTCTTGGCCGAAATAGATCGGCTGGTCGACATGCAAAAGTTGGAACAGACCTTGATGCAAGAAGGGTTGGCGAAGTTCTCCGATCCGTTTAAAGCCCTGCTCAAGCTCATTGCCGGGAAGCGAACGCTCTCGAAGTAGACGTCGCTGCTTGCCGCCGCACACGCGGCGCTTCATTCAAACACCAAACTATTTATCCGGAACGGCGAACATGGCCTCGATCGATCCTTATGCTTACTGCCCGTGCGGCAGCGGCAAGAAGCTCAAGTTTTGCTGTAGCGATATCGCCGACGAGATCGGGAAGATTCAAGACATGCTCGCCGGCGGGCAGCGGGCCGCTTGCCTCGACTACATTGAGTCGCTCGAAAAGAAGTTCCCCGATCGTGCTTATCTCATGACGACGAAGGCGCTGCTGCAATCGGCCCTGGGGTCGGATGCCGCCGCTGCGGCCACATTAGACGAGTTCCTGAAGAAGGAACCCAATAATCCCGTTGCGCTCGCCGAGCAAGGTCTCGTACAAGCTTCCTTGCATGGCCCCTTGGCGGGCATTCAACCGCTGCAAAAAGCTCTTGAAGCCGGCAAGGAATCGCTTTCGGGGCGGGTCGTTGCCAGCGTTGCGCGGCTGGGCGAAATGTTGCTCATGGATGGTCAGGTGATGGCGGCTCGCGGCCATTTCATGCTGGCCTACAGCATGAACCCGCAAGATGAAACGTCGTTGCAATTGCTCGCGCGGTTCTTCTCCGCTCCGACGATCCCGCTGCCGCTGAAGAACGAGCAGACCTTGGTATCCGCTCCCGCCGGTGTGGCGTGGCAAGCCGAGTTCGATGCCGCGGTCGAAGGGGCTCGTCGAGGAATTTGGCAGAGTGCCGCGAATAAAATCGCCGCGATCGCGGAGCAAAATCCCACGGCCTCGGAGCCGTGGCGCAACTTGGCGATCTTGCGCTCGTGGCTTGCCGACACGCCCGGCACGATTGCCGCGCTCCGCAAGCTTTCGAAGCTCGACATTTCTTGGGACGACGCCGTCGAGGCGGAAGCCCTCGCGCAAATCCTCGACTCCGGCGAAGATGTCGATGTCGTTGACGACATGCGCATGTCGTTCGACATTCGCGACTTCGATCGCGCTACGGAAACCTTAGCCACGGACAAGCGCGCCGCGGCTTGTGCTTGGGAGTCGCTCCATATCGACTTAGGAGAGCAACCGAAGCCACGTTCGGCTTTCTTCCTCCTCGATCGGCCGTTGCCTGTTTCGGGTGTCGATATCCGCCGCGAAGATGTGCCGTACATCATTGCGAAGCTGCTGGTTTTCGGTCGGCAAACCGATCGCGAAGCCCGGGTCGACGCGTATGTTCGCCGGCCCGATATCGACGCCGTAAAGAAGATGCTGAGTGAAGTGCTCGGCGATGCGATTGCGCCGGCAGGCGAGCCGGAGAAAGTCGGCGACGTTCCGACTGCCGAAGCATCGCTCAGTTGGAGTTGGCGCTTGCCCGAGGATGTTGCGCCGGCTCATGTGCGCAAGATCGTCGACGAGCAACGGCGTGAAACGGTGTTGAACGTTTGGCCGAATACGAAGTCGGCGCGCTTTGGAGGCAAGACCCCACTCGAAGTCGCCGGCGATCCCAACGTCGCCATCCCCCTGGCTGCGGCCGTGCTGCTGATCGAACTCTCGTTTACGCAACCCTCGGTCGAGCCGATCTTCGCCGAGTTGCGCACTAAGCTTGGTGTTGCACCGCCGCAAACGCCCGACCCGGCTTCGTTCGGGCCGCTCGGCGTTCCTTACACGCGCCTGCATCGGCTCGACCCGAAGTCTCTTTCCGAAGAAGATCTCTTCACCGATTTCCAGCGCGGCTTGCAGGTCATCGCGCGGCAAGCGGTTCGCAAGCTCGGACATGAGATCATCTCGCGGCCGGGCCTAGATGAAAAAGTCGACATGGCCGGCGTGTACGGACACCTCGCCGATCTCGAAGACGGCAGCGACGACGCGGTGCGCTATTTGGATCTCGCACGTCAAGCAGCCGAGAAGCGCAAGCAATCGACCGCACCGTGGGACTTGGAAGAATTGGAACTCCGACTCCGTCGCGGCGAAGTGCAGGAGTTCGGTCGCTTGGCCGATCATATCCAGGCGCAGCATTTGCGCGAGCCGGGAGTCGCCCAGGCTCTGATGCAGATCCTATATTCGGCCGGCATCGTCGACGCTCAAGGCCGTCCGCGCGGCCCGATGCCGGGAGCCGGAGGGGATGCGCCGGGCCTGGTCATGCCGGGCTCTCCCGCTTCGCCGAGCGAAGGAAACAAGCTGTGGACGCCCGACGGCGGCGCTCCTGCTCAGGCGAGCGCCGGCGGAAAGTCGGGCCTTTGGATGCCCGGCATGGATTAATTTGTGCCGTGTCGCAAAAACCGACTCAGACCGGGGACGTCGTTCGCGAGCTCGATGCGTGGCACATGGCCCGCGCGCTGGAGTTAGCCGCGCTCGGTCGAGGAGGTGCCGAACCGAACCCGCTGGTCGGCTGCGTGATCGCGCAGGGTGCCGAGATCATCGGCGAAGGCTACCATCGACGCTTCGGCGGGCCGCACGCCGAAGTGGCTGCGCTGGCCGTCGTCGGTGAGCGGGCTCGCGGAGCCACGGCATATGTCACGCTGGAGCCTTGTTGCCACTTCGGCAAAACCCCTCCATGCACGAAAGCGTTGCTCGCCGCCGGCGTGCGACGCGTGGTCGTCGCGATGCGCGATCCGTTCCCCAAGGTCGACGGCGGCGGTATCGAAGAATTACGCGCTGCGGGCGTCGAAGTCGAAGTCGGACTGCTGGAAGAGGAAGCTCGTCGCCTTAACTCGCCGTATTTGAAGCTGCTTTCGACCGGTCGGCCGTGGGTCATCGCGAAGTGGGCGATGACGCTCGACGGCAAGATCGCGACCCGCACGGGAGATAGCCGCTGGATCTCGTCGGAAGAATCGCGCGCGATCGTGCATGAGCTGCGCGGACGAGTCGATGCCGTTATCGTCGGGGCGGGAACGGCGCGCGCCGACGATCCGCAACTCACGGCCCGTCCGCCCGGCCTACGAACGGCGTTGCGCATCGTCGTCGATGATTTGGCGAGTCTGGATCTCGACAGTCGCTTGGCGACGACGGCGCGCGAAGTTCCGGTCGTCGTCGCCGCGGCGGCGAATGCTTCGCCGATCTATGCCACGCAACTTCGCGACCTCGGCTGCGAGGTCTTGTTGCTGGAAGGAGCAGATCGCAAAGATCGCCTAGCGAACTTGCTCGACGAACTCGGGCGACGTCGCCTGACGAACGTGCTCGTCGAAGGAGGGGCCTCGCTGCTCGGCGTGTTCTTCGATGCCGGTCAGGTCGACGAAGCGGCGGTTTTCATCGCGCCGAAGATCGTCGGCGGGCGAGAAGCTCACGGCCCGGTCGCAGGTACGGGAGCTTCTCGAATGATCGATGCTGTCGAGCTCGAACAAGTCGAGCGTCGCTTCGTCGGCAACGATCTATTTCTGTCGGGGCGCGTCCGTAAACCGGTCGAAAAAGCCGACGGAACCTGAGCGAAGTTCCGTCCGTAGCGGTCGTGCCGATCGTAGTGAATGCCGGCGTTACGGATACCTCGAAGCAAGGGCGTTCGCCCTGCCGATCGAGAGGTGTGGCCTAGAGTTGAGCGGATTTCACCGGCGCTCCCTCAGATATCGCTTCATCGCTCCATGCGCGCTCGAGAAACGACGCTCGATTCCTTCGTACAAGGTGCGCGCAAGCTCTATAGCTTGCCTGCGGTCGCCGTCGAAGTGTTGTCGTTGGCCGATGACCCGAAGGCGGACTCGTCGCGATTGAAGACGTGCATCGAGCGCGATCCGGCCCTGACTGCGCGGCTGTTGCGCGTCGTCAATAGTTCGATGTTCGGTTTGGTTCGACCCGTCGCCGATTTGAACCAAGCGATCGCCATGCTCGGCGCAAACGCGTTGAAGTTGCTGGTGCTCGGCTTCAGTTTGCCCGAACAACTCTTCGCGGCTAAGGCATCCGACGTGCTCCGGCTGTATTGGCGACGCGCACTGACGCGTGCCGTCGCAGCCCGCGATCTTGCCGCTGCCGTCGGGGATCGACACGGAGACGAGGCCTTCATCGCCGGGCTCTTGGGGGATCTCGGGATCTTGGTGCTCGTGCAAGAAGGAGAGGATCGCTATCTACGGCTCTTCCTCCGTGCTCAAGACGAAGGAACATCGCTCGTCGACGCCGAACGACGTGTTTACGGATTCAATCACATCGAGTTGACGGTGAAGATCCTAAGGGAATGGAAACTCCCTGCGTCGATCGTCGAGGCGGTGAGTTGCGGGCTCGCGGAGTCGCCGGCGGAGAATTCCGAGCTTGAGAGCCGCCCGTCCGGCGCGCAGATTCTGCATTGTGCGAATCTCTTGGCCGAACTATTGGTCGAAGAACGAACGGACCTCTGGCCCGAGCTGCTGGACATCGCCGAAGAGCAGTGGCGCTTCGGTGCCGACCGGTTGGCGGAGCTTTCCGAATCGCTCCAAGAAAAAGTCGATCATCTCGCCAAGGCTTTGAACTTGGAACTGGCCGACGGCCGTTGCTATCGCGACACGCTCGAACGGGCACGACAAAAAATCATCGTCGCCTCGGAAGCGGTGGCGGACGAACTTCTGCACCTGCGCCGCAACGACGCAAACGAACCGTCGGCAGAGCTTTTGAACGATGCCGAGTCGTTGCACCGTGAAGTCGAAAACGCTCACCGTGACGCCGCGCTATTGACGTCGGCCCATCAGACGTTGCGCAACGAAACGGCTCGGATGGCGACATTGCTCTCCGCGAAGTCATCGACGGTCGCCAAGGAGCCTGCGGCACCGACGTCGCCGCCGAAGATCGACGAGCTCGATGCGGCGCTTCGGCAGGCGGTCGTGGAATGTCGGCAGTCGCGCGCGCCGCTGAGTTTGGTTTTCGTCGAGCTCGATCGTTTTTCGGAATCGGTCGAGGAGTTCGGGATGTTGTGGGGAGAGTATGCCTCCCGCACTTTGGCCGATGTTTGCGCCGCGATCGATTGGCCGAGGTTGCGCGTCGTCGGAGAGGGGGCCGATCGTCGCGCGCTGATTCTCGCGAACGCCGATCGTTACCAAGCTTCGCGAATCGTGGGAGAGATCGTGCGTCGCTATCGTGCGCTCTGCCCGCTCGATGAGGTCGGCTCGACGACGCTGAGCACCGGTGCCGCCACGGTTGCGATGCCGGCTCGCAACTTTCCGTCGGAAGAGCTGCTCGCCGCCGCACGTCGCTGTTTGTACGCTGCGAAAGTCGCCGCCGGCGACAACTCGAAGAGCATCGAAATCAGCTGAGCCGGCGCGCTAACGGTGCATAAGGCTTCCGGGGACCTGTCGATCCGGCGGTCGATTTGTTAGGTTGCAAGTTCGCCTAACCGTCCCCTTGCGAAGAATGTCTCTTGGACGAATATATCGCTCATCAACCGGAAGCAGACACGGAGCAGATGCCTTCCGAGGTTCCGCCCACGATCACGACGGCTCCGCTTCGACGTCGCCGAATTTTGCTGCCGCTGGTATTGTTCTTGCTGACTTGTTGCTCGACGTTCTACGCGGCCGGCGTGCGCGATTTCGATCCCACCGTATGGCCGCCGCTGGTCGACATGGATTGGCGCAGCGGCTTGATGTATATGGCTGCCGTCATGTCGATCTTATTGGCGCATGAGCTAGGGCACTTTCTGCAAGCAGTGCGCTATCGCATTCCGGCGAGCCTTCCCTATTTCATTCCGATGCCGATCTTGCCGCTCGGCACGATGGGAGCCGTGATCGGCATGGAAGGGTCGCGCGCCGATCGACGCCAGCTCTTCGACATCGGCATCTCGGGCCCTTTGGCAGGGCTCGTCGTCGCGATCCCCGTGGCTTGGTATGGGATCAAGACCGCGGTCCCTTACGAAGGGCTTGAGCCGCCGCTGACGTTGATGGATCCACTCGTCTTTCAGTGGATGACCCGCTATCTTCATCCGGATCTGCCGGCGAATCAGGTCTTCGAGTGGAATCCGTTTTATATGGCCGGCTGGGTCGGCATGCTGATTACGGGCCTCAATATGATGCCGATCAGCCAACTCGACGGCGGTCATACCGCCTACACGCTCTTCGGACGCCGCGCTCATTTGTTGGCGCGCGGCGTCGTGATGGCGGCGATCGCGTTTATGATTTGGAACCAGCAGCTTCAATGGGGCTTGATGCTGCTGCTCGTCACTTTCATCGGGCTCGATCATCCCCCGACGCGCGACGACCGAGTCGAGCTCGGCTGGCCGCGCAAGATCATCGGCCTCGCGGCTCTGACGATTCCGATCTTCTGCTTCGCGCCGATTCCGATCAGCGTGGGGCTGGAGTAATCGGCGCGCGTTTGAGAACGAGCGGTGTGAGGTAGCGCCACGAGAGGCCGCAGAAGATCAACGCTCCACCGGCGATCGTCCACCAGGCGGGCCGTTCTTGAAAGCAGAGCCAAACCCAAATCGGCCCTAGGATCGGTTCGAGTAACCCGATGCCCGAGCCTTCTTGGCCCGAGATGGTACGCATGCCGCGCGCAAAGCAGAAGTAGGCGGCTCCCATCTGCAAACCGCCGAACGCGATCAGGCCGAGCCATTGATTGCCGCTCGGCCAGATGCCGGTTTGCCAAGGAGTGGGCGAAAGGAGAACGGCCGTCGTGGTGAGGTTCACGACGATGAGCCAAGCCGGATCGTAGTGGCGCAGCTTGCGCAGAAAGTAGATCACTCCGGCATAGAACAGCCCGGAGAGAAAGCCAAGGAGGACGCCGCGCGGCGCGGTGCCGCTCCAATCGGTGCCGGATAGTTCGCAGACGAGAATGAGGCTTACGCCGGCGACCGAGAAGACGAGCGTCGTGAGATCGCGGCGATCGAGCGTTTCGCCCGACAACCGGGCAAAGATGCAAACCCAAAGCGGAGCGATGTTCTGCAACCAAATGGCGTTGGCCGTGGTCGTCCAGACCATCGATTGCAGAAACGTGACGCTCATCGCGAAGAATACGATCAGCATCGGAAGCAGTTTGATGCTGAGGCGCGGGGTGCGCACGAGCGGCAGCAACACGAGGGCCGCGAACAGGGCGCGCCAAAAAGCCAGCAGCAGGCCGCGTTGTTCGTGAGGCCAATCCGCGAAAAGCGTGTTCTTGACGAACAAGCCGTTGGAGCTCCAAAGTAGCGCCGCTGCGACTACGAAGAGACGTCCGCGCGTCGAGTCCGAAAGAATGGGCATCCGGGGAGTATAAGAAAGGGCCGAAGGCGACGACAGACGGAAACGAGATCCGGAGGCGGCGTATTTTTTCGGCTGGGACGCTGATTCGCCTTGGACACTTTGCCGACCGCATTCATACTACGGCCCCCTTCCAGTTCGTGGTCGTATGCTCGGAAAACGGATGAATACTTCGACTCCGATTCGCCTCAGCGATTTTCAGCAGATCATGCTGTATTGGAATGACGTTTGGCCGTTTCAAGTGGTCGACGTCGTCGAGGTGCGCGCGGTCGTCGATCCGGTTGCGCTTCGATCGGCCGCAGGTGCGGAGTTGGAACGGATGGGCGCGGTCGGACCGATATTGAGTGCGCGGCGTGAGGACTACACGTTTCGGGGCGGCGCGGCGAACGTCGAGGTGCGCAGCATTGCGAACCATCCGGAGAAGTCTTCGGACGTCCAATTGCAAGAAGAAGTCGTCGCAGAGCTCTCGCGACGTTTCACGGCGAATGAAGATGAGTTGATCCGACTTTGGATCATTCCCACGCCGAGCGGCACGATCGTCGGCATGACGTGGCAACATTGGTTTGCCGACGGCCTCACCGCGGCCGATCTTTTGCGCCGGATTCTGCGCCGCCTGCTCGATCCAGCCGGCGACGATGGACCGTCGCTGACGGATCTTTCTTCACCTGTAGAAAGCCCTTTCGAACGCTGTGGTGCGGCGCTCTATTTGAAGGCGACGGTCGATGTACTACGCGTGATGACGACAAGCCCAACCGTTGCTTGCGACGAGCCGATATTCAACGGCACGCTCTCGGCCGTTCCGGCGCTCGTCGCGCAGCCGCAAGATTGCTTGGCGAAGCTATCTCAACTTTCTAAGGCGTGGCGAGTGACCGTGAACGATCTTGTCGTGGCGGTGTTGATGAAGGCGTTTCAGGAAACGTCGGACGTCGCACTCGGGGACCGGTCGTTGAGGACGCGCATCGGGAACATCGTCGACTTGCGCCGCTTCGGTGACGAATCGTTGGCCTGCAAGGCAGGACAGTTTCTCGCTTTGATGTTGCTCGACGCTCCGCATTCTGCCGGGATGTCGTGGCGCGAGCGTGTGACGAAGATAAACCGGCGCTCGACCTATTTGAAAGAGTCGCATCTGTTTACTTCGACTCTCGGCGCTTTCCGCTTCGGCCGGAGAATCCTGGCCGTCATGCCGAGGCGGTTTCTGCCGGATGCCATCGCAATGTCGATGCGCATGTCGGCCGTCATCACGAACCTGCGATTGCCCGACGCCTGGAGCGCAGCGAAATGGACCGAGCTTACGCACGGCTACCGGCGCTTTCTGCCGCCGAACCTCTGTTCGTCGATCGTGCTCGGGCTGACGACGAAAGGGAAGGAACTCACGATGACGTTCACCATCCGCGATGGCGTCGGTTGTGAACGAACGTTACAGCCGGCTTTCGAGCGGGAACTGAATTCGTTACTCAAAGAAGTGCCGACGTAGCGGAACTGCGCGTTACTGCTCGCTGGAAGCCTGGTTCGGCAGGAGCCGAGATGGCGAATCGTGAATCGCATCTCTTTTAATAGTAATGACATGCGACGATCGCGGCCCCGGCTTTTCAAGGCCTGATTTCGGCGACTTTTTTGCTAACCGTAAGCTATGGTTTCCCATCAGCGCCCGCGGTTGCGATTCCCGTAAGAGGCTCGAAATGCTTCCGTTCTTATTGATGGTTGCCGTGTTGAACCTAACCATCGGCTTTTTAGTCGCGGTTTATACCGGCGCGGCGCCGCGCTACTACAATCCACGCTTTCCGGTTTTGCGCGAAGGGCGTCGAGCGCCGACCGGACTGATAGCGAGAATCGTCGGAATGTTGCGACCCGGTAAAAGCGTTTAGCCCGATGGGCTCGTTTCGGGTTGAATCGCAAAGGGTGCGAAGAGTCTAATCGGACTTTCGCGATCGCTCGTCGTCGTTGCTCGCAAGGGCCGACCTTCGTACGAGCGACGTCTTCGTTCTCGCATTCTTCGGTATCTCGATGCTGCTCTATTGTATTCGTCATGGTGAGACGACGTACAACGCCGAAGGGCGTATTCAAGGTCAACTCGATACGCCGTTGTCGGACCTTGGTCGGAGGCAAAGCCTCGCGGTCGCCAAGGCATTGGCGTCGCTGCCCATCGAACTGATCGTCAGCAGTCCGCTCGCGCGAGCCTACACGACCGCGGAGCCGTTGGCGAAGGCGCTCGGTGTCGACATCCGCACCGATGACCGACTTAAAGAGATCAACGCCGGAATCTTCCAGAACCTCGTGCCGAGCGAGATGGCCGAGCGATTTCCGGAAGAGACCGCGAGTTGGAAGTCGCACGATCCCGACTATCGCATTCCTCAAGGGGAATCGCGACGCGAGTTGATGATGCGCGGCGCGGCGGCGCTGGCGGATCTTCTGCATTCGCCGCTGAAAACGGCCGCCGTCGTCGCCCACGGCGGCTTGCTCACCGCCGCCTTCAAAGGGCTGCTCGGCATTCCCGCCGAGCGCAGCCCGTTTATGCTTTACAACGGCTCGATCAACGTCTTGGAATTCACGGGGCAGATCCGACTCATGTCGTTGAACCAGATCGATCATCTGCGCGACGCCGACGGCACGCTGCAATCGCGGCTCGGCGATCTTTAAACGGTCGATTGCGCCGGCGCGCTGTTTACGAATTCAATTCGAGGATCACTTCGATCTCGACGGGGATATTGCCCGGCAGCGATCCCATTCCTACGGCGCTACGCGCGCCGATGCCGGCCTCTTCGCCCCACACCTGAGCCCAAAGTTCGCTGCAACCGTTGATGACGGCCGGATGCGTGAGGAAGTCGGATGTCGCGTTGACCATGCCAAGCGTCTTGATGACCCGCTTCACTCGGTCGAGGCTGCCGAGTTGCGAGCGAAGCGTCGCCAGAATCGTGAGCCCGACTTGCCGAGCCGCATCGTAACCGGCTTGCTGATCGAGGTCTTGCCCGACGCGCCCCGTCAACATCGTGCCGTCGTTTTTTAAGGGCCCGTGACCGGAAACGTAAGCCAAATTATTGACGATCACTACCGGCTTATAAACACCGCCGAGCTTCGGCACCGGAGGAAGTTGCAGGCCAAGTTCTTTAACGCGGGCTTCGGCACTCATAATGGCATTCGCGATTGTAGGTGTAGGATTCTTGAGACGACTCAGCCGAAGGGCCGACGGCACATCGGCAGATGTGAGCGACGATTCTACCGGTCGCTTTGCGAGGGGTAAAGCAGGAGTAATGCGAGGCCCTCAACGAGCATCGGGCACCGGCCGCAACACGATCTGTCGCACGTCCATCACCGCCGCCTTCGCTTTGGTTTTCGGCTTGATGGCGAGCACGTATCGCCCGGGCTTCGTAAGCTCGAGATTGCCGATCACTCGCGGTTTGAAGTTCTGGAAGTGACCGGTGTCTTCGACGGTCATCGTCAACGTCTGCTCGCCGACGATCACGTCGACCACACTCCCGCCGTTCCCGGTTCCGCATCCTTGCGACACCTCGACCTCGAATCGACCCGGGGTTGAGACTGTGAATTCCCAAGTCGCATAGTCGGTCGGATCGATCCAGAATCCGAGCGTGTTTTTGTGCGGCAGTGGTTCATAGCGCAATTGCACTCCGTGGACCTCGGCATAGCGCGCCGGGAGCAAGATGCTGCCGTCGGCCGCTTGCGGATTCGGCACATAGCCGGGGTTCGGCGTGGGCATGCGAGCATCGACCGCGCGCCGCCACGCGTCGAGTTGCTTTGCGAGCCGCTCCACGATCTCCGGCTTCTCAGCAGCCAAGTTGCGCGACTCGCCGAGGCCGGCTTTCAAGTCATATAGTTCGCGGCGTCCGTTTTCATAAAACTCGATGAGCTTCCATTGCCCGGCACGAATCGCACCTCCCGGCCGGCCACCTTGGTTGGCATAGTGCGGATAATGCCAATAGAGCGCTTCGCGAGCGCGTGCGGGAGCTTTCTCATCCGTGAGGTCATCTTTTAAGAGACTCGCGATGCTCACGCCATCGACCGGCATGGCAGGCAACTTACTCAGCTCCAAGACCGTCGGAAGAATGTCGCAACTCCAAACTGGAACATCGCTCGTGCGCGGCTTCGCCTCTTTTGATTTCATAGTTCCGAAGCCGCTGATCACGAGCGGCACTCGAATTCCTCCTTCGTACAGATAGCCCTTCCCTTCTCGTAGCGGGCCGTTGTACGTCGCTGGTGTGTTCGGGCCTTCGGTCGTTGCAAGGCCGCCGTTGTCGGACGTGAAAACGATCAACGTCTGCTCCGAGAGCTGCAATCGTTCGAGTTCGGCGACGATCCGGCCGACTCCGGCATCGACCCGTTCCAACATGGCGGCATAGATCGGATTCTCTTGCCGACCGTGAGCGACGCCGTCCCAAGACTTGTACTTGGCAACGGCATCGTCGGGAGCTTTGAGCGGCGTATGAACCGCATAATGCGGCAGATATATGAAGAACGGCTTCTCTTTATTCGCCGCAATGAATCGGATCGCTTCCTCGGTTAAGCGATCGGTTAGGTATTCTCCCGGCTTCGCGCTTTCGAGGCCCGGCATGAATTGCGAAGGTTGCCCAGACTTGTTGCTTTGAAAGGGAGAGAAGTAACTGCGCGGCGTGCCCGTATGGTCGCCGGCGATGTTGAGATCGAATCCTTGTTCGCGCGGACCGTAGCCTTCGCCGCCGAGATGCCACTTGCCGATGTGAGCCGTAGCGTAACCAGCCGAGCGCAGAACTTCGGCGAGCGTCGTCTCTTCCAACGGCAACTCCTGACGGATTTGCGGACGATTTAACTTCTGATCCGGCCGGTCGCCGCGCCCCGGCAGCCAATCGGTAAGATTCAATCGGGCGGGCACCTTGCCGGTCATCAATGCTGCGCGCGTCGGCGAGCAGACAGGGCAAGCGGAATAAGCGTCCGTAAATCGAATGCCCGACGCCGCGAGCGCATCGAGATGCGGCGTCCGATGAAACGTACTGCCGTAACAACCAAGATCGGCCCAACCGAGATCATCGGCGACGATGAGCACGATATTCGGCCTACGCAGATTGCCAGCTACATCCTCGGCGAAAATCGTGTGCTGTAAACTAGCTGTGGCGAGGAAGAGCGTAGCAATTCTCTGTAGTAATCGGCAGAATAACTTCCGACCGGTTCGCTGTCGGCTAACGGGCTGCATGGACTTCGACTCCTCACTTGGACGGCTTTGACGGCGGCGAGCGAGCGCTAGTATCGGTCGCGAGCACCTACCGGTCAAACAGACTTACGGATGAATCGACACATGGCAAGACCTCGTAAGCTCAGCAACAAGCTTGAGAGTAATCTGATGCACTTGCGGCGTTCTTGTTCATGCTGCTTTCAGGCGTGGTGCTGGCTCGTCGTCGCACCGTTCTTCGCTCACGCAGCGGACGAGCCCAAGGTCGCAGAGCGGTGGGCTCTGCTGATCGGCGTCGACGATTACGCCAACGCCAACGATTTGAACTATTGCGGAGCCGACCAACGGTCGTTGCGCGATCGGTTGCGAGCTTCGGGCTTTCCCGAAAAACAGATCTTCCTGATGCACGACAAGGCGGAAGAAAACCGCTATCGGCCGTCGCAGCGTAATATCGAAAAACAGCTCGACGTGGTTCTCAGCCTCGCCGGAGAAAACGATCTCCTCATCGTCGCCTTCAGCGGGCATGGCGTTTCGCTCGACGGCAAAAGCTACCTCTGCCCGAACGATGCCACGCTGCAAGACCCGGCGACGCTCGTAGCCCTCGACAGCCTCTACGAGCGGCTCCGTGATTGCTCCGCGAAACTCAAGCTCGTGCTCGTCGACGCCTGCCGCAACGATCCACGCGTCGGCGGCGCGCGATCGATGACGCCGACCGAAGAAACCAAAGCCTTGGCTCGCAACCTCAAAGATTTGCGACTGCCGGAAGGAGTCGTGCTGCTCAATAGCTGCGCGCCGGGCGAAATCTCGCGCGAAGACGAGAAGTTCGGGCACGGTGTCTTCATGAACTTCATCTTGGAAGGCTTAGGTGGCGCGGCCGACAAAGACGGCGACGGCGCCTTATCGCTGTACGAGCTCCAGTCGTATGCGAGCATCAAGACGAGAGTCTACGTTGCCGACCGGTTCAATGATTCGCAGCGCCCCTTTTATAAGATCGAAGGGGAAGCGGCTTCGATGGAATTCGCGCTATTGCCGACCGGACCGATCAGCAATGAAAAACGGTGGACGAATACGGTCGGCCTTGAGTTCGCATTGATTCCTCCCGGCGAGTTTCAGATGGGTGCCGTCGACGACGATCCCGATGCCGACGACGATGAATTGCGGCATAAAGTGAGAATCACGAAACCGTTTTATCTCGGAATTCATGAGGTGACGCACGCTCAGTTTTCGCAGTTCGTGAAGGCGGACAACTATAAGACCCAAGCGGAAACGGACGGCGCCGGCGGCTGGGGCTACGATGAAGCGACGGATACGTTGTCGGGCCCGAAACCGCAGTACGATTGGCGGAACACCGGTTGGCCGCAAACGGATGAGCATCCGGTGGTGAACGTCACTTGGCGCGACGCAAAGGCGTTTTGCGATTGGCTCTGTCGCAAGGAAGGGAAGAACTATCGCCTACCGACCGAAGCGCAATGGGAATATGCCTGCCGGGCCGGAGCAGCGACGAAGTATTTCCACGGAGACGATCCGGAACGGCTCGCGGAATTCGCCAACACGGCCGACGCGGCTTTCAAAACGAAGAAGCCGAGCGGGCACGCATACGGCATCGATGCGGACGACGGCTTTGTGTTCACCGCACCGGTCGGCCGACGGAAGCCGAATGCGTTCGGGCTATACGACATGACCGGGAACGTGTGGGAATGGTGCGACGATTGGTACGACCCGCAATTCTACAGCCGATCGCCTGAGAATGATCCGTTCGGGCCGGTCGAGGGGACCTTAGGCGTCTATCGAGGCGGGAGTTGGTTCAGCCGGCCGGCGTATGCTCGTCCTTCGAATCGGGGCGGCGACTCGCTGGAATATCGCGACGACAGCTTGGGATTTCGCCTCGTCTTAGCCCCCTGAGGTTGTGTCGAAGCTCAGTTCGCTTCCACGTACTTCACGTGCACCACCCCGATGAGATTGCCGGGAGCAACTCCCTTGGCGTGTTTGACCGTCTCCGCGACCTTTTCTCCGGCGGTGGTACCGACCGCACGTTCGGAACTCGCCGTGAGCGTGTAGAAGGCGGCGGTGATCATGCCGATCTGATCGGAAAACTTGTAGCGCGCGGCGAGCGACTGCGACGCATCGACCACAGTGAAGCGGCGCATTTCGTTCTTCTCATTGTCGTTGGAGAGGAAGCCCTGCACTTGCCACAGCGCGACGTTGTTCACCTTGAATGTGTCGGGCAAGGTCGGATCGAGGACCCAAGACCGCGCCGTGTCGAGGCCGACGCGCTTCCCGATGATCCAGGTCTCGATCCCCTTGGTCGATTCCTTTTCCGAGACCGTGTTTAAGCCGTCGACCAAGAGGCGCATCGCGACCGGTTGCTTGCCGGAGTGTTCGACCTGAATAGTATACGTTTCCCCTTTGCGGAGTTCGACGATCCAATCGTTGCCGACGGCTTTGCCTGGTCGCTCGACTCCGCCGACCATGATCCGCAGCCGAAATGGAAACGCCGGATCGAGAAACGGGTGCGGGCCCTTGGCACGCTCGTCGGCTTCGCGCACCACCTTGTCTTCGATCGGCTTGATGTCTTCGCCCGGACGCTGACGGTCCGGCTGCCGATCCTCGGGTCGGATAACCGAACTCTTGCCGATCATCGCCCATTCGCTTTCGTTGAGCAGCGCGGTGCCGCCGGAGTGCCCGAGATCGGCGCTTCCTTCGGTTTGCGTCAACTTGCATTGCACATGCACGACGCGCGGATTTCGCGCAGCACCTTCTGCCTGATCCCCTTTGAGCTTGCCGATGACGACGACAGGCATTCCTCCGGTCGAGGCGGAAAGTCCCTTGAGCGCCGCATCGGAGCCGAGATCGGCAAGCCCGAAGCGATGCTGCTTCAACGCGGTTTGTACCCTGTGGCGATCGACGACGCTGAACCGTCCGCTGCCGAGATCGATGAGTCGCTCTTGCAGCATTTCGGCGCACGAGTTGCCGAGCAAGCCGAACTCCTTTCCTAAGAGCTCGCCCCCATCGGTATCATTGATGAATTCCAGCACGCCGATCTTCGCGACTTTATTTTCGATGAGCTTATCGGCCAATTGCTCGGCGACGTCGTTGATTACGGTCTTCAGCGATTGCGGCGTAAGGCGTACGACCGTCGGGACGCCGTCGATCGCCGAGCGGACGATACGCACCGGCGTTTGCAGTCGGCCGAGCCTTCCTTCGCTGGTGCGTTTCACGGCGCGATGCACGTAGTCGAACAGTTCGTCGATGTTGACTTCGCCGTCGCCACTGGTGTCGGCATTCCCTTTAAGCCCTTCATTGAGCCAATAGGTAAAGAGAGAGTGCTGCTTTTCGTCCCAGATTTGGCTCGGCTGATTCGCGGTCGAACTTGCGATGGTAACGACGTTCGCCAGATCGCCGAATTGATTGCCGATCTCTTCGGAATTCGCTGGGGCTTTCGTAGGATCTTTGCCGCCTCGCTCGCTCCCCGCATGGCAGGCGTCGAGAATCAGCAGCTTGAAGCCGGCCGGGCAGGCAGCGAGCCGTTCGCGTAGCCATTGCACCGCAACACCGCTTTTTTCAGGGCTTTCAGGATCGCAATCGATTGGCGCGAGATACATCTTACCATCGGCGGCGCGAAAGCCGTGACCCGAGAAATAGACGACGATCCGGTCGTCGGCGGCGGGCTGCGCAAGAAACGTCGTCACCGCTTGCTCGATCACCGCGCGGCGCGGCTTCTTGTCGTCGGCCGCACCGTCGTGAATCGCCGTGATCCGCTTCGGGTCGTAGCCGCCGCGAGCGACGAGCGTTTCGCGAAGCGTGTCGACATCGCGACGGATGAAGTCGAGACGACGCGCCTTTTCATACTCGCCGCACCCGATCAGCAAAGCCCACGACTTCGGCCGCGCGGCCGGAGCATCCGCCGCGAGCGCGCGTCGACCTTGGTCGAACGCACCTGCCCCGAACAAGCCGACGACGATCAGGCCTACGCATACTTGACGAAGATCGGTCGTGAACGAACGACGACGGGAGATCATGGCAACCCTCTTAAAAGCGAAACGAAGGGTTCTAGCGGCTTACGGTTTTAAGTAAATCGGACGGGTCGAGAAATCGTAGAACTGCGGCTCGTGGCGAAGTTTGCCGTCGGTTTCGGCGAAGTTTTTCTCGTTCGCCGCGATGTACTTCAACACACGGTCGCGGATGTCGCGGAAGGCGACGTCGATCGGCTGGCGCGGCGGACTCACCGCGAGACTTTCGATCAGCCCGAACGGCAAGGTGTGCATGAAGTCTCCCTGCTTGAGCGTGAGGTCGGCGCCGGTGCGGCGCTTGAGAGCGTCGATCGTGTCGTTCGACAAGCTAAACGAATACGAAACCTCCTTCGTGGTGCATGCGCTGATGACGACAGTGTCGGGCTGCCCGATATCCTTCAATCTGCCGAGCTCGCCGGTGAGGAAATCGAAATTCGCGATTTCGGCTGCGCGTTCAGCCGGCTTCAACGACTTCTCGTTTTTGGCGAATCCTCCGGCGTGGCAAGTGGCCATCATCACGACTACCTTCCGGCCCGCCAGCTTCTGCAGCCAATGACCGAAGAGATCGTCGGTGACGCAGGACTGGTGAATCAAGACCATGTTCAACAGTTTATTAAGCTGCTCATCGCCGAGCTTTTTCATCGTCTGCTGGTTCGCGGCGATAAAAGCCTCGAAAACTTCCAAACTGCGGCGATCGTCGTCGGAAATGGTTCCCGCAGTGCGCTGCTTCCTGAAATGAGAATATAAACTGAGGTCGGCGAATTCCTGGGTCATGAAGTATTCGTCTTTGCCGTCGCGCTCGTCGCCGTTGTCGTCGTCGACGCCGTCACCATGCGTTTCGATAAAGATCACGACGGTATCCCCCGGCCGCGTCACCGAGGGGAGCCACTTCGTAATTCCTTCTTCGATGCCGGCCTTTGTGGCCTCTTGGTTGACGAGAATGCGGACTTCGTCCAAGTGAGAAACTTCCTTCATCACTTGTGCGGTGAGCCGTGCGTCTGGTGCGCAGCAATCCAAGTTAGGGGACCATTTCCCCTCGTGGATTTCCTTATATCGATCGTTGTATTTGAACTCCGACACGCCGAAGAACAGCCCCACGCGCCGGCCGGTCGGTTCCTCGGTCTTCGGATCGGAAGCGTAGGTCGTGATGTCGATCGAGTCTTCGGCCCAACCTTTCGGGTCGGCACTGCCGAGCGCCTTCTTCGTGTCTTCCACGACTTGCGGAGGTACCTTGTTGAATCGCCCCTCGTAGAGCTCTTGCGCCGACAACGACGGGAGCTTCTCTTTAGAAGCGATCACCTTCAACGTTTCGCGTCCATACGGAGCGCCGACGGTCCAAGTGAACGTATCTCCTTCGGCGGGGATCGACGTCGGTTGCTTGGCGCGAAGCAGATTGTCGGGCTGCGCGGAATTCGGAAAAATCTGATAGACCTTACCGTCGGCTTGTTTGTAGAGCACATAGGCATAAGCGTCGCTCTCGCTTGTGACCTTCACGACGAGCGGATCTCCGTGACGATACTGCCGCGTGACTCGATCCACGCCGATGCGGACGAAGAAGCTCGGGTCTTCCTGCTTGATCGCTTCGGGATCATCCTTCGCCGGCGCTTCATCGGCAGCAGTTGCCGGCCGCGACCAGAAGGCGAACGTAAAGAGAGCGACGCACGCGAAGATGCCGACGATCGTATGTTTCCGGCTTTCAAACTGAATCATCATCGCGCGTCCTTGGGATTTAATCCGGAACGGTTCCATTGACTTTTCGAGCTCAGCCGCGGCCGATGGAGACGCTCTGCGCCACAAATCGCGGCAGTTCGTATTCGGGAAAAATTACCCCGCGAAGTATCAAGTATAAAGGGTGCTCGAGTGACACACCAATTTCTCAGGCGTTTCACAAGCGGCGCGGCGAGTTATCTGCACTGCGCCCGGCGGTTTCACTTCTTTTCAGTCGGCGCCACCAACCGCATTTCCGCCGATTCTCCGCCGACACCGACTTAAGAAGCAGCCGGCCGTGTATTTCGGTGTCATCTATCGGTAGCTGGTGATACCTGCGCGCTAGAATCATGCTCGCATGGATGAAGTCTTCATGGAGCCGGAATCGGCCATCAAGAACCGCGTGCTTCAAGAGCATGCCGGAACTACCGCCGCCGTTGCCGCAATACCGCCACCGCATCGTGCGTCCTGCCTGGATCCGATCTCGAAAGTGAACTGTATTTCACTTGGCGCAGCAGGCATCGAAAGCAATCCGACTGCCGGCAACGCATGCTTACGGACACCAAGCGAATTGCTTGGTTCGACTGGGCGTTCGACGTATTGTCGCCGAACTTGCTTGCCGGCAGTTTCTAACGTTTCGTGTTCGACACCCCGCTTCCGGAGAAGTCTGCAACTCAAACATTGACCATACGACGAAGGTGCCTATAAGGCAGGCTCGCGTTGCCTAAAAATTCATGCCATCGATACAAATGCTAGCGGCATCGACAGTTCGATTGATCTTCTCTACGGTGCACAAACTCGATACATTTTGGGCGCCAAATATCTTAATGAAATAAATTCAGCGGCAACGTTAATACTTGCAAAGACTTAGTGCGAACAGTGCCATTGGGAAGGATCCTATGAGTAGTCAAAAAGCGCCGGTGATTTGTTGTGACAAGGATCCAAAAGACTCCGGGCCAACGGCGAAAAGCTTGCCGATCGAAGTTGTTAGCTTGGAACGAAAAGCGCGCCGTCTCAGTCGGGAATTGGCAGCGGTCTCCGTCATTCGACCGAACCCGTTTACGGAAAGCTTGAATCAATCGCTCGACGCCATGGTCACGGTGCCGCCAAAGCGTGGGATACTCGGTATAGTCAAAGGCGTCCGGCGCAGAACTAGAAGAATTGCCTTAGCTGCTTGGACCGAATGGCGTCAACGAGGTTTGGTCTCTCTGGCAAAGAAGTTAAAGCGTAAGTTGCGTCCTACGCGACCATCGAACACATTGGGACCAATGCCCGATACGTCGGCCAAAGAACAAAGCCCTGCTTGTGCGAAATTGCAGATTTCAGAGCGAAGTGTTTTGGAGTCGGAAGATAAGGTATTAGCTAAAATCTTGTCCTTTAAGCCGAAACGCGAAGGAAAACTAAATAAACCGGTAGACATCATCATTCCGGTATACAAGGGACGAGGAGAGACATTTCGATGCATTCAAAGCGTGCTAGCCGCGAAACTGCCGCTTGATTGCGAAGTTATTGTGATCAGCGATTGCGGACCAGATCATTTATTAAACAACGATCTACGAAAAATCGCCGACGGCGGCCGTGTAACACTTATTGAAAACACGAGTAATCTCGGCTTCGTTAAGTCCGTCAACCGCGGGATGAAGCGGGCGTTGGACCGTGACGTGATCCTACTAAATTCCGATACGGAGGTCTTCGGCGACTGGATCGGACGTCTTGCGCGGGTGGCTTACAAAAACAGTAGGATCGGCACCGTAACGCCATTCTCCAATAATGCATCGATTTGTAGTTATCCAACCTTTTACACCGGTAGCCAGATTCCGGAAAATATTACGCCGTGTGAAATCGATCGCATTTGCGCCGATGTGAACTGTAGTGAGGCTGTTGATGTGCCTACAGGTGTCGGATATTGCATGTATATTAGGCGCGACTGTCTCGACCAAGTCGGCTTTTTCAATGATAAGTTGTTCGGTACCGGCTATGGCGAAGAGAATGACTTTTGTTTCCGCGCTCGAAACCTTGGATGGCGCAATCTATTGGCGACCGATACCTATGTTTATCATAAGGGTGCGACATCCTTCGGCGCCAGCAAGCAAGCCGCCTGTGACCGAGCCCAAAAGATCCTTAATAGTCTCTATCCATCTCATCAGTACCATGTTGAAGTGCATTTGCGTCATGACCCTGCCTTTGAGTATCGTCGCAATATAGACCTTATTCGTCTTTCTCGGCAGTCACCTCAAGGGAGTGCGGCGATACTTCTGGTCTCTCACAATTTGGGCGGTGGCACCGAACGTCATGTGGTCGACTTGGCCTGTCGACTTGAATCCGAAGGGGTGCGAGCTATTATTCTCCGCCCAGCCGACGGAGGGCGAGTGCGCCTTGAACGTCCGGGTATCGCCGATACTCCCAATTTGTTTTTTTCGCTACCGGATGAATATTGGTCATTCCGGCTAGCCTTGCGACAACTCGGAATTATTCATGTACACGTACACCATACCGTGGACGTGCCGGACGACGTGCTGGAGATTATTCATGACGAAGAACTACCGTACGATGTGACGCTCCACGATTATTTTACCGTCTGTCCGCGGATTAATCTGATGGATGAATCCAACAGCTACTGCGGAGAGCCCGCAAGTACGAAGTGTCGGGTCTGTATCCAGCGAGGCGGAAGTCCGGCGGGTCGCAATATCGACATCGACGACTGGCGCGCCAAACACGGAACTTGGTTATCCCGTGCTCGAAAAGTCTTCGTTCCCAATGAAGACGTTGCAATTCGAATGAGTCGCTACATGCCGAACATCGAATTTACGATAAGACCTCATGAGGCGGTTTACAAAGGAGCTCGACCGGTAGCTGCTCCATTTGTCCAAGATCAGGCATTGCGAGTCGCAGTCATTGGTGCGATCGGACCTCACAAGGGTTCGGCAATTCTTCTTGAATGTGCTCGCGATGCTTTGCGTCGTAGTTTGCCGATCACGTTTCACGTGATCGGTATAACCGATCGTACGGAAGAATTATTGTCGGTCGGAAACATCACGGTCACAGGCGCCTACGATGAGCGAGAAGTATTTAATTTGCTTGAGGCGAGCGGTTGCCATTGCGCATTTTTCTCATCGGTCGTGCCGGAGACATTTTGCTACACGCTTTCGATTGCATTTCTGGGGCAATTGTTGCCTATCGCTTTCGACATCGGAGCTCCGGCCGCTCGAATTCGTGAGACAGGTTTCGGACACGTAATTCCATTCACGACGGATCCCGCGGAGATTAACTCCGGGCTTCTCGCGGCGTACCGCAAGTTCGCAAGTGCGCCCGATGCATCCTTCAATAAACAACAAGATACCATCTACTTCGATCTTTGGACCGACTATTACGAATTCCCTTCGCGTCGTTCCGAATTAAGCCTCGCTTGACCTCGACTTGTCGATCCGAAATCGGATCCGGCTCGACCAAAGGCAAGCATGGCTCGTGATGAGACTTTAGAACGATCTGTTGTCCGTCAATATCGCGATTCTCGGTCAGTGGCAAGACTTGCCGTAACTCTTCGGCCTTTGGATTCACTATTTCAACTTTGCCGCTGAGCAAAGGCGGATGTTTGGCCGCAAGTATGCGAGGAGGGGCCGGCGGTGCTTCGGTCCTCACACGCCGAATTAGGCCATGCTGCATAGATTCGCGAGTTTCGGGCCCCGGGCAGCGAGCACGACATAACGCGAGCCGACAGAACTGCTTGACAAACATCGACCGCGTAAGACGATCGCATATTATGAGGGCTACCGATCTTCCTCGTCGCGATCATTTAATGTCGCGAAATCGAGGTTTTCATTCCGCTGCGGAGCAATCGTCTCACGCTCTGCGACTGTAGACGGAATGCCTGCAAAACAGGCGGCTTTGTCGCGCTACGTCAAATGCTCAATGGGCTCCGCGCAGCGAGTCCGAACTCGACTCTCGCAAGACTGGGAGCCACGACTCCGAGCAGTGCATTCAATGGTATGCTCGAAGCATGCACGAAGAACTAAGCGGTGGATTAAGTCGGCCGGAAAATGGTGGACGGATTTCAATCGCGATCGAAAGATGCTTCGCTACCGTTTGATTCCGAGGCACCTTTTCGCGGCGGCATGAATCATGCGGACGAAGCCATGCGTGCGCCAGTAGCAATTGGCTCTTAGGGTTAGTTGCATGGCGCGGTAACGAAGGCTGTGGTCCGGAGCGATTCGCTCGCGAATTCGGATCAGTCTTCTTGCGACGGAATGCGCTGCATCCGTTTCTACGACTTTATGAGTAGCGCTCCAATTTGGGAATCGGCGCAACAAATCCGTATCGAGATTCTTGTCGCGAATCTGCGCGAGATTGGAGGCATTTAACAAATCCACCATGCGATTGTTGCCGGCATATTGTTGTCGAATACGCAAGAGAGCGCGTTCGATTTCGGAATTCGACTTTGAGGCAACTACCGCCAAGCGACTCGAAACAAACGCATCGCTCAGTTCACGTGTTAAATGTAACTGAAAAGGGGACGAGATCCCGCACTGGGTAACCAGTGCTTCGATGATCGGACACTTTCCCGTCACGCCGATATCGAACAACAGAAGGATCGTATCGTGGGAACATGTGACCCAGCACTCGATCAATTCCGTAAGATGCGCGGCGGCGATCCCCTTTGCGTTCACCAGCACTACGACCGGTCCCTTAGGCGTATTCCAAGGGCTCAATTCTTGCTTAGTCGAGAAGTTTAGGTGTGAGCGGCCTTTGCAATGGCTACTTGCGAACTCTTCGAGCGACCGCCTCACCTGTTTGCCGGAATTAGATTCCTCCGACAATACGACGACGTCCGAAACATTCGGATGCCGTAGCGAAAGAATGCTGCCGACCCCTTCATTCGTAAAAGCGCTTAAGTCGACGACCGATTGCTTGCCAATCAGTTTGTCTAATATCGAATGAGCCAGCATGACATCCACAGGATTAATGAAGTCCGTGAGGACTTCATCCCGGCGATCAGGTCGGCAGGAGTTCCAGTATTCTTCGATCGGATGAAAAATCGAATAAATCGATGGAAGCCGACAACGATCCGTTTGAGAAGTGATTTGCATGCGTATATTCGGAGTGAGCTGATCCGTTTATTAGAAACGCGCGATAGTCGTTAGTCGCAACGGATCGATAATCGTTTCAGCAAGGTTTTGTAGTAGTCGGCTTTCGATATAACGAATTGGCTTCAGATGTAGCCGATGTCCGGGAAGTAACGAAGATGTTTCGTGTTAAATGCGAGTCGGCTTCGGACCTTAAACTGGTCGTACATTCGTCCGAAGCGAGGTGCAAATTCATGGTATCGATCGAGGTTATTGCTCATCGATTGCGGAAGAACATAGTAATAGCCGAACACCACCGGAACAAAAACAATGAGCCTACCGTTCGTCACTAAGTGATGCCACTGCTCATAGTCTTCCATGACATTGAATGTCGTGTTGTATCCCCCGACGTCCAGCAATTGATCTCGGTCTACTAAAGAAAAAGAGTCGATATAGTTGTGTTCGAAAATGGCGCCTTGGACAGGTTCGTTGCTTAAGACACCGAAAGCACATTGAGAAGCGGCCGTGCGATACAGCAGATTGCCGTATGCGACGGCGGCGCTCGTGTCGTCCAGCGTGCGAACTAAAGTGGGTAGGTTTTCGGGCACTAACTCATTGTCTGCATCTAGGAAAGCCACGTAACGGTATTGCGCATTCAACAAGGCTTGATTTCTTGCTTCCGCCAAGCTGCGCGAATCGGAAAAAGCCAAGAGACGCATTCCGTCGGCATAATGGATCGCCTCCAGTTGTCGCAGCAACGTTAATGATCCGTCTCTGGAGCCGTCGTCGATGACCAATATTTCACAAGGAGTTCCCCGTTCACGAAGAATTTTTGCCGATGCGAGCGCGGAGATGATTGCCCGAGGCAATACAAGCTCATGATTCCAATTCGGTATGGCAATCGTCACGCCTGCCGGATTCGCTCCCACTGCGATGCTCCTTGATTCCGCTATTGATTCGATGCGTTGCTTCGACAGCCGCAAACATCGCCCGATCTAAGTTGAGTCGGTGCGTCGGTGTTGTTCGGTTAGGCTGCCAGTTGAGTGGGTTGTTCGGTAATCATCGTCGGCAGCGAGAACACTCTGGCAAGTTCTTGCGCCAATGTGGGAAACGATCTCCATTCGGCGAGATATCGAGCTCTTAAATCCGAGAACATCTTCGGCTGCATTTGCTTTACGGCCTGTTCGATATTTAAGACTAAATAGTCGAACGGCATCTTCGGCGGGGGCCTGTCGGACGTTAGGGTTACCTTGATCGGCACTCCACCGGTCAGAAGCGATGCCCGAAACCGTTCGGGCTCCAAGTAAAAATGGTGATGATGCGAGCACCACACTTGATATTCGGTACGCGTTAGAACTTTTTCGAACTGCTGCTGATTCAGATGCGGCGAGCCCTTTTCCGTGTAGGGTGCCGCTGCCGGCATGTAAACGAATCCTCGGGGATCGACGGTCTGAACCAGAAGATCCACTAGTGCGGCGCGATGCGACGTCGCGTGCCCGACGAATGCCCAGGGAATGGTTCGCGTAGCATCGTGCGCTTGGATCGTATCGAGAGAGGCTGTCTCCGAAGGAGTCAGGCCGGACAGAAGAAATCGGTATTTAGACCGACTTTTCGAATGGAGAAGGTCGGTTTGGTCATAGAGACCTAAGTCGAGGATGACGTCCGCTTCGCAACGATTGCTTAACTTGTGTAAGCTGGTGTACCACGGTGTTCGAGCACAGTCGATTGCGCAAGCTGCCATCACTCGAGAGCGACGTCGCAAAGAAGAAAGCCGAGCTAATGCGGCTGTGCGATCGCCGTAAGCGTGCAAGATCTCGGTTAAGTTCGTCGCGATGCAAAGATCGTAATCACGGTCCGGCGAGACCTGAGATAGCGTCAGTATCTCGGATTCGACTCCAAGAACGTTTAACGCTTCCGCAATGCGCACGCCACATTGGTTGTAAAAGTAATTCACGGTGCCGGGAATTACGATCAGCGCGCGAGTGCCATCGCTCGGATTAAGTTGAATACGCATACCCGTGGTCTTTGTGCCTTGCGCGAATGCCGTAGGATCGTAGAATGCCGAAATGCATGCAATGCCGGCAGAAATAGACGCATGGCATCTAGTCGAACGAGGGAATGTAACACGAGGCAGGAGAACTCAACAAGCCTGATCGGTTCGTATTACAGCTGGGCGAATTACGAGGCGAAGAAGGCTTATGCGCCGCGCTGAATGCCCGTGTCGTTCCGTGAAGCTAGCATGCAACTCGTACAAGAAGCGTGTCGTACAAGCACCGAGGCCGAATCGACATTCGACTTCGTCCGCGGAGCTCTGAGCGGCCTTTGCGGTCCGGTTCGTCGTGGCTGCGCTCCGTAAGTTGTCAGGCCTATGCCGCAAGTGCGATGTTTCGAGATTGGGTTTGATCGTTATAGATCACGGTGCTGCCTTCGCTGTCGAACTCAACCTCGTATTCCTTCAGTTCCCTGAGCGAATATCGCAACTGCTCTTGTCGCCGTTCCGGCACGTAAAAGAGCAAAAAGCCACTACCGCCCGCTCCGAGTAGTTTGCCTCCCGTCGCGCCGTTCTTGATGCCAAGCTCGTAATAGTGATTGATCTTCTCGTTGGAGATTCCGGAAGCGAGTTCCTGCTTGTGCATCCAGCCGGTGTGCATGATCTCGCCGAAGGCATCGATGTCGCCGCTTCGGACGGCGATTCTCAAGTCTCTGGCAAGCTGTGTGATCTTCTTTAGCGAGGCGATCTTCGCCGAATCCTGCCGAATGTTATCGCGCTGTTCGCGAAGGACGGCGCTCGCCGATCGACTCGACCCTAAGTAGTACATCCGTAGGCTGTTTTGGAGTCGTCGGGATACCGTTTCCGATAATGCTAACGACTCGACCTTGACTTCACCGTCGGGCATAAATCGAAGATAATTCATGCCTCCTATGGAAGCCGCATATTGATCCTGTTTACCGATCGGCTCTGCGAGCTTGTCGATTTCGATTTGGCAGGCGTATTCCGCGGCTTTGAACTTGTGCATGGCGCGGCGTGTATAAGCGTTGCATAAGTTGATTAAACCGACGGTGAATGCCGACGACGACCCTAGGCCCGTTCCCGCAGGCACATCCGCACTGGAATTAAAATCGACGCCGGAGATCCCGTATTCGTTAAATACCTCGCGAATGATTTTGTGCTTGATGTCACTCGTCGAATCGACGAGTTCGCTCTCCGAATACTTCAAAAAGATCTTGTCTTGGTGGAAGAACGGATGCATCGACAAATAAACGTATTTACGAATCGCCACACTGAGGACCGCTCCCCCGTGTGCCGAGTAAAACTCTTTCATGTCGCTCCCACCGCCGGCGAAGCTGATTCTCAGCGGAGTTCGTGAGATAATCATGCGACTGCTTTCTTGGTAACCGTGTGCGGCTGTTCGAGGATCGTGCGAACGGCATCCGGCAAGTCCATTGCCGATGCATCTCCCCACGGTGTCGATGAGTTCGCTCCGATGTGGATCGTACGACAGCCCGCTCTTCGTCCTGCGATCAAATCGCTTTCCTGATCGCCGACCATCCAAGAATGTTCAAGAGCGATGTTCAAATCCGCGGCTGCTTGCAGCAGCATGCCGGGCTTAGGCTTCCGGCATTCGCAGTCGACTTTCAATTCGCCGACTTCGCCTGCAAAGCCCGATCGAGGATGATGAGGACAGAAGTAAATGGCATCGAGCCAAGCGTGCTCTCGACCTAATAAGGTCTCAAGCCGAGTATGAATTTGCGCGAGTTCCTCGAAACTAAGCATTCCTTTAGCCAGCATCGGCTGATTGGTGACGAGTACGGCCAAATGCTCGCTACGATTGATCGCTCGAATGGCTGCTGCGGCGCCATCTGCTAGTTCCAGATCTTCGGGACGAACAAGATGATCTACGAATCGGACCACCGTTCCGTCGCGGTCGAGAAATACGGCCGAGCGAGAATGGGCCAAGTTCATTCGAGAAATGCGCCCGCTTACAAACGCATGATCGATCGCCGCCAAGCGATCAGGCGTGCCCATGTCTTTGAGGAATTCGGGAGTCCGATAAGCAAACACGCGCCGGCCATCTTGGATCATGGATGGGATAACGTCGCGTCCGAAATCGCTCGACTTGCCATACGAGATGTACGAAAACACTTCCGGTGAAAGAATATAGACGCCGGCGTTTACGGTGTTACCGTAACAGGCATTTTCAGCATGGGGCTTGGCATGCCACTGTCGGGCGAAACCGTTTTCGTCGACCTCAAGTAAATCGCTGTCGTAGGGATGGTCGTTGGGGTGAACGACCAGCGTTGCCAGGGCATTCTTTTCTCGGTCACAGGCGATGAGTCTTGCCAGATCCATATCTAGCATCACATCTCCATAGAACACCATAAAGCGATCGTCGATGACATGTCGAAGTAAGGCGACGCTTCCTGCAGTACCGAGAGGAGCGGGCTCGACGACATGCGTAATCTTCATTCCGAGGGCGCTACCGTCGCCGAAGTGATCGAAGATCGTATTCGCCAAGAAGCCGCTTAGAATGAATACTTCGCGGATCCCATAGCGATAAGCCAATCGCAGCTGATGCTCGAGCACCGCCATCCCGCCGATCGGAACCATCGGTTTCGGTATCGTGGTGCAGCCGAGGCGAGTTCCTTTTCCGCCGGCGATGATGACGAGTTTCATGACTTCACGTCTAAAATGGCTCGCACGGCCGTTACCACCGCTTCATCGGAGCTGCACTTCGCCCGCCAGCCGAGCGAATGGAGTTTGTCGATCCGATACGTCACTTGCGGGACATCGCCGATCCATCCGCGAGAGCCGCCCGTATATTGGATCTCAGGCGTGAGTTGCATCTCGCTCACCACCGTATCGACGATTTGCTTGACGCTGGTACGCGAGGCGACGCCGATGTTGTAAACGTTGATTTGCTCATGGGCGTGCTGCCAAATATGCAGCAGTCCGTCGACGAGGTCGCGCACGTAAAGATAGGGCTTCGCCTGCCGGCCATCCCCTAAGACTCGCAGTTTGTGTGGGTCGCTACGAAGGCGATTGATAAAATCGAAGATCGCACCGTGAGTGGCTTTTTCGCCGACGACGTTCGGAAACCGCGCGATCCAAGCCTGCATGCCGTAATTGGAAACAAAGCTGCTGATGAACGCTTCGCCGGCCAACTTCGCTGCGCCGTAGTGCGAGACCGGCAGCAGCGGACCATAGCTCTCGTCCAACGGTTGCGAAGAGTCGCCGTAGATCGCGGAAGTCGAGGCGAATACGATCTGTTTTACGTCATGAGCGCGCATTGAGCGCAAGACGTTGTAAGTAGTTCGTAGCGTGCGATCGAAATCGACATCCGGATTATCGTGACTACGCGCGATATCGGAGTTGGCTGCTAGGTGAAATACGCATTCGATCCCGGCCGAGGCCATCAGGGCGTCGAGAGCGCACGAATCAAGTAGATCGAATACCTGGAGCTGGAACCGCTCATGGTCTAGGAGATGCGAAACGTTATTGCGACTCCCTAGCGAGAGGTCGTCGACCACCGTAACGTCGTGGCCGAGCTCAAGTAAGGCTGCCGATGCATGGCAACCGATAAAACCGGCTCCGCCGGTAATGAGTACCCTCACGCTTTGTCCTTGATATTCCTTACTAAGGGTCGGAATCCGAATCGCAATTTCGGAGGTTTTCCATTTCTAGCGGCTAGACAAAACAGGACCAATAGCAAACGGCATCGCCTCATTCGTTGGAAGTGCCGGCAAATACTCGCTAGCAATGACGACAATGACATCGGCTCGCCGACCTTGCCGCTCGGGTCTTAGTCGCACAGCGCGACGGACACGGTTTGCGATGATCGCTCGCTTTGATTGAGCGGCTTAGTCATGGCGGTCTTCGGACGTCGGCTTCAGACGAAAACTCGACGTTGCTTCCAGGCTCTGCTTCGGAACGAAAACGAGGACACTGTCCTTAGGCCCGTATCACCGCGCAGCTTTTGGGATGATTCTAGAGCGGTTTCAAGTTAGGTGTGTCGGTATCCGCAGTGTTTGAAGTAGTTCCGGCATTCGGTTTCGGTGAAGCGATCGAGGATGGTGCCGCAGAGCTTCCAGAGCTTGTCGACGGTTCGTTCGGCTCCGTCGCGGAGCAG
>JAIOPP010000143.1 GCA_021413845.1 Planctomycetia bacterium
ACTGCGCAAAATAAGCGAGCAATATAGTTCGCATTACGACGACGAAGCGGCGTCGTAAAAAAGTTTCGGTTGATGCGATGGTAAATCGTCGCAGAGCGGCGTGGGGTTATGCCAAACGAAACGGTTGTCCGGTCGCTTCGAGCACCGAGAACCAGAGATCGCCGTTCGGGTCGACTTGGTTCCGTTTGGAGACCGCGAGCGACATCGGCAAGTGGACGAATCGCCCATGCCAACGCCCGACGACCATCTCCGTGCGGCCGGCCATCGCGGCATGCACGGCATTGTGGGCCAAGCGAACGCAGTAGACGCTGTCGTAAGGGTTCGCCGGAACGCTGCGAATCGCGTAGCTCGGGTCGATGTATTTCAGATTGAGTTCGGTGCGCGCGGCGGCGAAGTCGTCGGTGATTTTTTGTTTGAGGAAGACGCCGATGTCGTGCAGCTTCGTATTGCCCGAGGCGTCGGTGCCGCCGGCCGCCGCGTTGATGAGGTCTTGGCCCGCTCCTTCGGCGACGACGACCATCGCATGGCCGCGCTCGACGACACGGCGGCGCAAGCAATTCAAGAAGCCCCGTTCCCCTTCCAATTGAAACGGAACTTCCGGGATCAACACGTAGTTGGCATCGTTTTTCGCCAGCGCCGCATAGCAAGCGATGAAGCCGGAATGGCGGCCCATCAGCTTGACGAGTCCGACGCCGTTCGGTGCCGACTTCGCTTCGACGTGTGCTGCGCGAATCGAGATCGTCGCTTCGGAGAACGCGGTTTGAAAGCCGAAGCTTTGGTCGATATACGGAATGTCGTTGTCGATCGTCTTCGGGATGCCGACCACGGCGATCTTCTCGCCGCGCTCGGCGACGACCTGCGCGATCTTCATCGCTCCGCGCAACGTACCGTCGCCTCCGATCACGAACAGGATGCTGATGTTCATCCGTTCCAAGCAGTCGACGATTTCGCCCGGATCTTGCTCGCCGCGCGAGGTGCCGAGGATCGTGCCGCCGTCTTCGTTGATGCCGCTGACGGCTTCGGGCGTCAGGTCGAGCACGCTCCGGCCGTAGCGCGCGATGAAACCCTGGTAGCCGTTGCGGAAACCATAGATGCGCCGCACGCCGTAATGAAACGAGAGCTCCATCACGAGCCCGCGAATGACATCGTTCAGGCCGGGGCAAAGCCCGCCGCAAGTGACGATGCCGACGCGCGTCTTCGAGGGGTCGAAGAAGATCTTGCGCCGCGGACCGGCGGGCTCGAAGCCGGGGAGCTGGTCCGTCGGTACTTCATGCTCCGAGGCGGCCGAGACGACCCCGTCGAACAAGACGCGATCCCCTTCATCGACGTTGTGGATGCTGCGCTGCCGATGCTCCAAGAGCGGCATCAGCGGCGAGTCGAGTCGGCAGGGGCCGAGCGACTTCACGACCAATTCCGTAGTGTTACTCATAGTGTTCGACTTCCGTCACACGTCGCAGGGCTACTGGTTCGAGCCGGCGTTCGGCTATCCGGTGGTACGCATCCCTGCGGCAATTCCTTGGACCGTCAGACGGAGCAGGTCGCGCAAGTGCTCCGCTTCGGCCGCGTCGACCTCGCCCCCTTGCAAGGCACGGCGGCGGCGCATGAGCTCGATCTGGATGAGATTCAACGGATCGATGTACGGATTGCGCGAATCGATCGAGCTTTGAAACCAAGGGGTCGCACCGAGCAGCTCGGGCACGCCGATCACGTCGAGCAGCGCCTGCCGCGCCTTATCGCGCTCGGACGCGATGCGAATCCACATCCGCTTGCGAATGTCTTCCGACTCGGAAAGTTCGGAGTAGCGTTGAGCGACATACATGTCGGCTTTGGCGAGTGCGAGCGAGGCGTTGTCGATCGTGGCCTGAAAGAAAGGCCATTGGCGATACATTTCGCAGATGGTTTGCCAGGCCTGGCGATCTTGATACTTAACCTCGACCAAGGCTGCGCCGAGCCCATACCAAGCGGGAATCATGCACCGATTTTGGGTCCACGAGAAGACCCAGGGAATGGCGCGCAAGTCGCCGAGCGAGCGCTCGCCGCGTCGGCGCGACGGGCGCGAACCGATCGGCAGGTTTTCGATTTCTTCGATCGGAGTCGTTTCGGAAAAGAATTGCATGAAGCCGGGTTGGTCGACGAATTCGCGATAGGCTTCGAGCGATCGCTCCGAGAGCGAATCCATGAGCGCCATCCACTCCGGCTTCGCGAAGGTCTTGCGCACGGTCGAGGCCGTGAGGGTCGCCCCGGTGACTTGTTCGAGATGCCGATACGCGATCTGCACGTCGTCGTAGCGCTCGGCCAGCACTTCGCCTTGTTCGGTGAGGCGGAGAGTCCCGTCGAGCGCTTCCGTCGGGAGCGAAAGGATGCCGCGCGCGGCCGGTCCGCCGCCGCGCCCGAGCGAGCCGCCGCGGCCGTGAAAGAATGTGAGGCTGATGCCTCGTTCGCGGGCCGTCGTTTGAAGGTCGGCCTGAGCGCGGAACAAACCCCAGCAGGCCGCGAGGTAGCCGCCGTCTTTCGTGCTGTCGGAATAGCCGACCATCACGACTTGGCGGTTCCCTTGCTTCGCTAGGTATTCGGCATACAGCGGCACATCGAGAACGGCGCCGAGCGTTTGCGGGGCCCGTTTTAAGTCGCCGATCTTTTCGAACAGCGGCACGATCCGGAGGTCGGACGAGGCCGACGGCTCGCCACGTTTGGTGGCTTCCGTTTGCGCCCATTTCCAAAACCAGAGCACGGTCAGCATGTCGCTGGCCGACTGCGTGAGGCTGATGACGTTGCCGCCGATGCAGCCCGGCCCGAACCGGACGCTGGCTCGCTGCAAGACGCGATAGAGTTCGAGCGTGTCGATCGTCAGCGGCGAGAGGCGATGAATCGAGATCGGTGCGCCGGAGGCGATGGAGGAAGTCAACGCGGCGATGCGTGCCGGTTCATCGAGCGAGGTGAAATCGGGCGCGACACCCAACGCCGCGAGAACCTCGGAAATGCCTTCCAGATAGCGGCGTGAATCTTGCCGCACGTCGAGTTGCGTGAGGAAGAGCCCGAACGTCCGAACCAAGTCGAGCCAGCCGCTGACGGTCGAATCGACGACGCTGCCGTCGTGGTCGGCTTGCAAAGCGTCGCACAAGGCTTGCACGTCGGCTTCGAACTCCCGGCCGTCGGCATAGTCGCCCGGGCGCGGCGGCGCATCGATATTGTCGACGCGCGATTGCTGTAGTCGCCATTCGATCATCGCGATCCAGCGACGATACGCTTCGCGCGGCGCGATCTTCTCGATCTCGACGCTCAACTCCGGATAGCGGGCGACGATTTCATCGACTTGCGCCCGCAGCTTCGCACCGGACGACCCGGCCGGCGAAGCGATCGTGAGATAGTCGGTCATCCTACGGCAATAGACGAGATGCTGCTCGACCGCGGCATTGCGAAGGATGCAAAGCGTTTGCGCCGTGACTTCGGCCGTGACGTGCGGGTTGCCATCGCGATCGCCCCCCATCCAAGAACCGAAGCGGAGGAAGACCGGCAACTTGAATTTTTGGTCGGGATAATATTCGGCCAGCGCGCGGCGCATCGCTTGGTAGATCTGCGGCACCGTTTCCCACAGCCGCGGTACGATCGAAAGTCCGCGCTCGACTTCTTCCAAGACGGTCGGGCGCGTCGTTCGTAGGAACTCGGTTTGCCAAAGCACGCTCAGTTCGGAACGAAGGCCCGCTTCCCAACGACTACGTTCGCGCGGTAGGAGATCCGAGCGATCGAGCTCGAGCAAGGCTTGTCGCATCCGGCGCAGTTTGGCGCGGATCGAACGCCGTTTCGCTTCGCTGGGATGAGCCGTAAAGACGAGCTCGATCGAAAGATTGCCGATCGCCGTTTGAACTTGTTCGGCCGTGAGGCCGGCTTTTTTCAGCTCCGCGATCGCAGCCGCGAGCGATTCGGAAATCGGTTCGGGATGCCGCAGCGCTTCACGCTCGCGCAGTACGCGAACCCGTTGCCGATCTTCGGCGATGTTCGCTAAGTCGAAGAAGATGCTGAAGGCGCGAGCCACGGTGCGGGCCTCGTCGCCGGTGAGGCCGGCGATCTTCGCGGCCAGGGCTCGTTCGGCATCTTGCGAACCGTTGCGGCGCTCGCGAGCCAGCAGACGGATCGCTTCGACCAGTTCGAACGAAGCGGTTCCGGCGAGTTCGGTGATGATCTCGCCGAGCATGTCGCCGAGCATTCTTACGTCGCGGCGAAGCAAATCGTTACTTACCACTGTGGGCGTCTTTCCAGGCTCAATGCGGGACGAAGCAGGTCGATCTTATGGGTCGGACCCAATGTATCAAACGGCGTGCCGCGGCACTGAGAAAAAAGTGGAACACATTTCGGTAAGCAACGTATGTCAGGAGATTTCGGTGTTCCTCTTAGCGAACGGAATTCGGTTGCCTGGCGGCGCGATGTCAAAGGGGTGCGCAGCGATTGCTGAAGAAACTTGCAACGGTCATGAGAGTGTTTTTAGTGAATGCGCCGACGTTGATTGCCGACGCATCCCGCCGAAGTAGCGCAAGGCGATTCACAGCGTTTCTCTTCGCGCGCACAAGTGAACCGACACAGCGGTACGCGCAGAGATGTTTAAGAGCAACGGCGTGGCACCGAGAGGAGCTTCCAGCGAGTATGCGGTCCGAGCATCGCGACGGGTTACTGAGGCTCGCACATTACGGAAGGACTCGTCGAGCTATTCCGTCGGCAGCACCCGCTGGACGGTTTCTCCGTGATGCTTTTCTCGGTTTCAGGAGGCTGAAAGCGGCCCTGATAAAAGCTAGTTTTAGGTCTTTGTCACGCTGTCTTTTTTGGCTTCTTTAGAAGGAAATCAGCTGAAAACAGTGGTGCCCGTATAATCACTATAAAAGCCAAAATAAATAAAATAGGTATAATGCGTTGACTGGTGAAAATCTCGAATAAGAATCGATGGAGGCTGTTTTTTGCGTTCTATCCTGCCGCGCGGGCCAATTTCATGGTTTCTTTTCGTCGACTTTCCGATGTCCTCGACTCGCCGCGGGCCTATGAAATCTGGCAGGCGCCGTTCGCCGCCACCAAGATGGCGCCGCTCGAGCGGCACAACCATCTGCCGTCGATCGGCCGGGTGTTAGAGGTCGGCTGCGGGCCCGGTACCAATGCCGCGTATTTTGCGCACACGCATTACGTCGGCCTCGACTTCAATCCGCAATACACCGCTTACGCCCGGCAGCGTTACGGTCGGGAGTTCATTACGGCCGACGCACGCACCTACGCGCCGCCGGCCGATGCGCGCTACGACTGCATCTTGCTCAATAGTTTTTTGCACCACATCGACGACGAGAACGCCCTGATCATTCTTCGTCGTCTTCACGAGGCCTTGAACGAAGGTGGACACATCCACATTCTCGACCTCGTGCTTCCGGAGCGGGCGAGCCTTGCGCGCTGGCTCGCGCGACGTGATCGGGGCGACTATCCCCGCCCGATGGCACGGTGGCGTGAATTGCTCGACGAGGTGTTCGAGCCGGTCATCGTAGAGCCCTTTGCGGTCGGCAAGTTGCGAATTCCGATGTGGCAAATGTTTTACTTCAAAGGGAGATCGCGGCGATGAGCCCTCGCAATACGACCGTCTCCATCGCGGTGCCGCTGCTGAACGAAGAAGCCGTTTTGCCGCAACTCTTGGCGCGCTTGCGCGAGTTGTTGGCAGCGATCCCCGGCGGCCCGCACGAGATCGTGTTCGTCGACGACGGCAGCACCGACCGGACGTTCGAGATGCTTCGGGCTGCGACGCAGGAAGATTCGCGCATCACGGCGTTGAGTCTGTCTCGCAATTTCGGGCATCAAGCCGCACTCTGTGCCGCGCTCGACCAAGCTCACGGCGACGTCGTCGTGCTCATGGACGGCGACCTGCAGGATTCTCCCGACGCCGTGCATCGAATGCTCGATGCGTATCATCGGGGCTACGACGTCGTGTATGCCGTGCGCACTCGCCGCAAGGAAAGTCTCCTCCTCCGAGCGTGTTACCATCTGTTCTATCGCGTCATCGGCAAGCTGGCGGAAGTCAAACTGCCGCACGATGCCGGCGACTTCTGCCTCATGTCGCGGCGCGTCGTCGACGAGTTGAACGCCGCGCCGGAGCGGCATCGCTATTTGCGCGGGCTCCGAGCGTGGGTCGGTTTCAAGCAGATCGGCATCCCGGTCGTGCGTGCGGCGCGGAAGGAAGGGGAGTCGAAATACAATTGGCGGCGCCTGTTTAAGCTGGCGAGCGACGGCATCTTCTCGTTCTCCGTAGTGCCGTTGCGAGCGGCTGCGCTGCTCGGCGGCATTACGCTGCTCGGCTCGACTCTGTGGGCCATGTTCATCGTCGGGGCACGCTTGTTCTTCGATCATTCGCCGCAAGGTTTCACGGCGCTGGCCGTCAGCATTTCGTTTTTCTCCGGCGTGCAGTTGTTGTTTCTCGGCGTGATCGGCGAGTACGTCGGCCGCATCTACGAGGAAGTCAAAGGGCGTCCGAAATATATCGTGCAACAAGTCGCAAAGTGTTTACGACCATGGACCCCCAATACGCCGGCGCCTATCGAGAGCTTTACCGGAATCACTGGTGGTGGCGTGCTCGAGAATCGTTGATTCTCACGGAGCTGCGCCGCCGCTTGCCTTCTCGGCCGGGGAAGGTGCGCGCCGTGCTCGACGTCGGCTGCGGCGACGGGCTCTTCTTCGATCGGCTGGTGGAGTTCGGCGTCGTGGACGGAGTCGAAACGGACGCCTCGTTGGTCGACCCGCAAGGACCGCATGCGGCGCGGATTCACATCGGCCCCTTCGATGCCGACTTCCGACCGGAGCGACGGTACGACCTGATCCTGATGCTCGACGTCGTCGAGCACATGCCCGACGCCGAAGCAGGGCTGCGCCGAGCCGAAGAACTTCTCACCGACGACGGCTTGCTGGTCGCGACCGTGCCGGCGTTCAACGCCTTATGGACGGCGCACGACGATTTCAATCATCATTACACACGCTACACCAAGCGGAGTTTTGCCGCCGTGGCTCGACAGGCCGGTCTGCAGGTCGACGCGCGACGGTATTTCTTCCACTGGACCGTGCCGATCAAGCTCGCCGTGCGCGGCGTCGAAGCGCTGCGTCGTCGCTCGTCGCGACCGGCCGCGGTGCCGCCGGCTTGGATCAATGGCCCGCTCTACGCGCTTTCGCGGTGGGAGCAGAGCACTCTCGGGCGGCTGCCGCTACCGATGGGGAGCTCGTTGCTGGTGGTCGGGCGGCGTGAGAAAAAACACTGCGAGCAATCGAAACCTGAATCGCAAACGGCGACCGCTGCGGCCGGAGCAGGGCCATGATTCGGCAATTAGACAAAGAGCCGCGGCAGGCCGAGATCATCGAGTTCTCCGCGAACTCGAAGTCGCCGGTCACAGCAGCGCGCGGCGCGCATTTGCTGATGGGATTCATCGTGAGCGTCGCAGCCGCCTTGTATATGTATGCTTGGGCCACGGACTTTTGGATTCCGCACGATGAAGGCTTACTCGCTCATACGGCCGAGCGCGTGTTGAACGGAGAATTGCCGCATCGCGACTTCGACGATGTTTACACCGGCGGCTTGGCGATGTTGCACGCCGCGGCGTTCGAAGCGTTCGGCGTTAAGCTGACGTCGCTCCGCTGGGTGCTGCTGGGGTTCTCGACCTTATTCATTGCCACTGTGTATGCGATCGCGGCGCGGTTCGAGCGCCCCCTGTTCGCGGCGATCGTCACGTTGACGGTCGCGGCTTGGAGCGTCCCGAATTACTTTGCGGGTCTCCCCTCTTGGTACAATCTGTTCTTTACGACCTTCGGACTCGCGGCCGTGCTCCGCTACATCGACACCGGTCGGATGCGCTGGCTGTTTCTAGCGGGTGTCTTCGCCGGCGCGGGACTGTTGATGAAGATCGTCGGGGTCTACTTCATCGCCGCCGTCGGTTTGTTTTTGGTCTACTGCGAACAATGTCGAGCCGAACGAGACGCTGCGCCGCGCTCGCGCCTCATGCTTCCGTTCACGCTTGCCGTCGCTTGCGTCGCGGTTGCGTTGCCGCTGCTGCTCGTTCGCCGGCAGAGCGGCGTCGTGACGTTTGCGATGTTCGTCTTGTCGGGCACGTTGCTAAGCGTTTTGCTCGTCGTAAACGAATGGCGCGTCGGCCATGGCACGTTGACGATGCGGCTCAAACGCTTGAGCGGCTTACTGCTTCCTTTCGGGCTTGGCGCACTCGTGCCCGTCGTCGCGTTCTTAGTTCCCTATCTCCGCAGCGGGTCGGCGGTGGCATTATGGCACGGGGTGTTCGTGCTTCCGCAGAAGCGTTTGGTGCACGCAGCGCTGGAGTTGCCTCCGTCGTTCGTCTTGTTGCTTCCCTCCGCAGCGTTTTTATTAGTGTGGTGGCTCGATCCGCGCCGACTGCGAACGTGGCACGTGGCGTTGTTCGCGCTCTGTACGGCCGTCGCGCTCCGCTTCGCCGGCGAAGGAGTTCCATTTCAGGCCTTCTGGTCGGCCGCGCGATTCGGCTTGCCGTTCGTCGCCGCCGCGGCTTGTTGGATCTTGTTGCGGCCTGCCGATCGCGGCGGTCCGTCGGTAGTGCGGCGGCAAGAGATATTTCTCTTGGTTGCGGTCGCGGCATACTTCGCGTTGTTGCAGTATCCGTTCTCCGCGCCGATCTACTTTTGTTACGTCGCTCCGCCGGCGATTCTTGCCACGGCTCTGGTCGCAGCCTCTCGACCCGGTCGGCCGCTCCCGTTGCGCGCATGCTGGTCGGTGGTGTTCTGCGCCTTCGCCGTCTTATGGTTGAACCATGGCCGGCTCCTCCCCAAACGCAACCCGATGACGGCGGAACTCGAAATGCCGCGCGGCGGGCTGACGGTCCCTCGGCCCGAGGCTCTCGCTTACAACAAGCTCGTCGAAGAACTTCAAAAGCACTCGCCGCCGGGTTCGGCTATTTACGCCGCTCCGGATTGCCCGGAGTTTTATTTTCTGAGCGATCGTCGGAATCCGACCCGTACGATGTACGACTTCTTCGACGATCCCACGGAGCGTACCGCGCGGATCGTACGATCGTGGGACGAAGCGCGATTAACCGCCGCGGTCGTCAACGAGCGTCCCGAGTTCTCGGAAAAAATCGATCCGGAACTGGAAGCCGAGTTGCGCCGACGGCTCCCTCGGACGAAGCGGATCGGACCGTTTACGCTCTACACGCGCGAACCGGCGGAGCTAGCGTCGCAGCAAGGTGAGCTCTAAAGCTCGAGCGAGGAAGGCATCCAGCCGACCTTTTGCGGAACCGCTCCGTTTCCCTTACGATAGGTGTTCGCTGCGAGCGACGGACTCCGCTTCATTTGCGAACGCTCAACCGGTTCTCATTATCACGAAGGAATAATCCATGCGTCGATTTGCATCGACTTTCATGTCCGCCGTTTTCTTGATTGCGATTTGCCTCAGCACGACCGTGGCATTGTTGCATGCTCAGACCGCGACGAAGGGAGTCTGGACCGATCCGGCCGACTCGTCGTTGCCGGCCGACTTCAAGATCCAAGGCGAGTACGTCGGCGTGAATGCAAGCGGCGATAAGCTCGGCAGCCAAGTGATCGCGCTCGGCAACGGTGCCTTTCAAGCGGTCCTCTTCCCCGGCGGGCTTCCCGGCGACGGTTGGGACGGCAAGCAAAAGATCTTAGTCGACGGCAAGCTCGACGGCGACAAGGCGACCTTCACGCCGGTCGACGCCGCGAAACGCAAATACTTGGCGCAGCCGGCCACCGAATTTTCGGCCACCTCGACCAACCCGCCCGAAGGACAGAAGAACGCCACGGCGACGCTCAGCGGCAACACCATCGCCGGCAAGCTCGACGGCGGTTCGGAATTTCGGCTCCAGCGCGTCGAGCGGAAGAGCCCGACGCTGGGGCTGAAGGCGCCGGAAAACGCCGTGGTGCTGTTCGACGGCACCAACACGAACGAATGGACGAAGGGGCGCCTCGATAGCGCCGGCGGAATTCTTAACACCGACGGCGGCGACATCCTGACCAAACGTAAGTTCAACAACTACACGCTGCATCTCGAGTTTATGTTGCCTTATCGTCCGGATGCCCGAAGCCAAGGGCGCGGCAACAGCGGCTGCTACCAGGTCGATCATTACGAAGTGCAGGTGCTCGACTCCTTCGGCCTCGACGGCAAGAACAACGAGTGCGGCGGCATCTACACGAAGGCCGAGCCGAAAGTGAATATGTGCTTGCCGCCGTTGGCTTGGCAAACCTACGATCTCGAGTTCACCAACGCGGTCGCCGAAAACGGCAAGAAGGTGAAGAACGCGCGCCTGACGCTTAAGCACAACGGCGTCGTGATCCACGACGACCTCGAGATCAACGGCACCACCGGCGGAAGCCGAAGCGACCCGGAAGGAACGCCCGGCCCGATCAAGCTGCAAGGCCACGGCAACCCGCTGCAATACCGCAATATCTGGATCGTGGAGAAGCCGTAGCGAGGGGCTAGGTCAATTCCGTGATCAACCCGTCCGCTTCGTCTCCCTGAAAATGGGCCGGCAGAGAGACGCCGAGGCGATCGAACACGGTGCTCCAAAGATTGCCGAGGCGAACCCCTTTCTTCACGAGATGCCCTTGGTGCTTCACGCCGAGCCTTGCTCCGCCGGCGAGCATCGTCGGTAGATCATGGTTGTGATGGGCGTTGACCGCGCCACCGCTGCTGCCGTAGGCCACGAGCGTATGGTCGAGCAGAGTGCCGTCTCCTTCTTTGATTCCCTTCAACTTATCGAGGAAGTAGGCCCATTCTTCCATGTACCAGATGTCGGCCTTGGTGAACCACTTGAGCTTGTCCGGGTCTTCGCCGTGATGCGTCATCTCGTGGTAGTTATAGGGATTCCCCATGTCGCGCCAGGCACCGGTCCCGTCTTGGCCGTCCATGCGAGCCATGTACGAAATCACGCGCGTGCTGTCCGTTTGTAGGGCGAGAGCGATGACGTCGAACATCAACCGCTGATAGCGACGATATTCCAAACCGGCTTTGTCGGGATCGAGCCCTTGCTCTTTGCCGAAGTTCAGCGATGCGACGTTCGGCTTCGGCCGGCGGAGCCAACTCTTTTCCGATTGCATGCGGCGCTCGAGATCGCGGATGCCGGTGAGATACTCATCGAGCTTCCGGCGATCGTCGGCACCGAGCGAACCGCTCAAGCGACGCGCTTCTTCGCGCAGCGAATCGAGCACACTCGTGCGGCGAACGAACTCCGCTTCGCGCTGGGCCAATGTCTCGGCGGTGTCGGGTCGAAACAATTGGTCGAACAGGACGTGCGGCCGATTCTCCGAAGGAATCGGCATGCCGCTCGCGCTCCACGACAGCGTCTGATCTTGATTGCCGCCGAAGCCGGTGCCCCGTTTGATGCCGAGCGTGAGGGAAGGAAAACGCGTTTCGCTGCCGACGACGGCCGCCAGTTCTTGATCGCAAGAGACACGCAGCTTTGCGCCGGCGCTGCGGGTGTTCGTGCCGGTGAGGAAGGTCCGATCGCCGACGTGCCCGCCGGAGTGGGTCAGCTTCAATCCGGAAACGACGGTAAAATCCTTGCGTAGCGCTTCGAGCGGCTTAAGGATCGGCGTGACGGTGTAGTTCGAGCCGGTATCTGCCGGCGTGAAGTCGCGGCCGTTCAGGCCGAGGCCGAAATAGCAGAACACGGCACGGCGCGGCGTCTCGCCGGCGGCGATCGATCCGGCTTGCGTCAGCGAATCGGCTCCATGGCTCATGGCGTCGAGCCAAGGGAGCGCGAGCGTGATACCCGCCCCTTTTAAGAACGTTCGTCGAGGCAAGCTGTTGCGACGATGTCGGATGTTCATCGGCCGAATTCCTATTTGGTGGTAAACGGTTCGCCGGCCGCGACGGCTTGAATCAGCGGTTGGATGCGATAGTCGTTCTGTTTCAATACTGCGATCAATTCGTCGATCGATTCATGATCGGCATAACCGACCGGTCGGCCGAGCGCGTACGTCAACAACTTCGAGACGAACGCGCGGGCAAAGCGATCCTTCTGGAGCATGAGCCCGGCTTTGTACTCTTCGAGCGTCGAAAACTTCTTGCCATCGGGAAACGTGCCGCTCACGTCGAGCACCGGCCCGTTCGAGCCGCGAAAACCTTCGCCGTTGAAACGCTCACGCCACTGACCGATCGCGTCGTAGTTTTCCAAGGCGAGGCCATAAGGGTCGAGCTTCGCATGGCACGACGCGCAAACCTCGTCGCGGCGGTGGAGCTCCAGCC
>JAIOPP010000144.1 GCA_021413845.1 Planctomycetia bacterium
TCGGGCGCGCGGGGATCCCCTTTGACGTTGAAGGGCTCGTAGGCCGCGCCGAGATATCCGGGCGGATCGGTGTAGCGGGCTGCGACGGGGATCCCGAAGTGCGCCGGAATGCCCTTCACTTTGTTGCCGCGCAGCGCCGTCAGCAGGCAGCCGAAATTCGGAAAGTACTGCTCGCCGCGCATCGGCAAAAACCCCGATGCCACGTGTTGCGAGCCGATGTCGTGTCCGCCGCTCGTTCCTTGCCACGAACGGATGAGGGCGACCTTGTCCATGCGCCGTGCCATGAGCGGCAGCTTTTCGCAGATCAAAGTGCCGGGCACGTTAGTCTGCGTCGGTTTCCAGAGGCCGCGAATTTCGACGGGAGCGTCGGGCTTCGGGTCGAATGTTTCGAACTGACTCGGTCCGCCGGCCAAGAAGATAAAAATGCAGGAAACGTCAGGCGACTTGCGAGCCGCCGATTGCGACGCCCGCACTGCCTCGGGAAGACTGAGGCCGAACAGTCCGGCCCCGATCTGTAACGCCGCGCGTCGAGTCGTACGTGCGGCGCTGGGTGTGTGAGTCGATTTCATATTCGAACCCTGTTCTTCCGACGTGACCGATAAGAGGCCGTTACTTGGACCATTCGAAAACGGCAAGCGCCCCCGACTCGGGATAAGTCTTACTACCGATTGCTTGCGCCACGGCGATCTTCGTTCCGCTCGAATCAATATCCATCCCCAGGCAAGGGCCCGAGGTCGAAACGTGAGCTAGCGATTCGTCGGAGTTCGGCTTCCAGCAGCGGAACTCTCCCTTGCCCAGATCGCCGCCGGCGGTAACCAGGAAACCCTCGGCATGGAACTTCGCCGAGTAGTAGAAGCCCCCTTTCAAGGCGACGGCCGACTTGCGTTGCAGTTTGCCGGTGCTTGCTTCATAGCTCAAGGCGCAGGCTTGGCCGTCGTATCCGGTTCGGCCGCAGGCGACGATCTGCGCGCCGTCCGGCGACACGGCGAGCGCACGGATGCCGCCCCACTCGATATCTTCCACGCGCCGATAGCCCGAAAGCTCGGCGACATCGATCGAGAGCCGTTCCGTACCCGAGGCGAGATCCCACACTTTGATGCGCGGCTTCTGCGGTTGCCGATCGGCGGTCACGATCCGTTTACCGTCGGGATGCAGCGCGACTCCGTAAACCGGATACTCGATCCGTGACAGCTCGTGGAGTTGTTTGCCGTCGGCGGTGCGCCAAACGCGCACGACTCCCTCGCGGTCACCGGTCGCGAACGTCTTCCCGTCGACGGCGGCGGCCAGACCATAGATCGTGCTCGGATGCGCGTCGATCTTCCAGCGCGACTCCGGTCCGTTTCCGCTGCAATCCCATGCAACGACGCGACCCGCATAGTCGGCCGTAAGGACAAGGTCGGCTGCTCGCGTTGCGATCCCGACCCAGCTCTCGTGCCCGGTGAGAATCGTCTTCCGACCGGTGGTCGCTTCGAAAGCGACGACGTTGCGATCCCGACCGCCGGCAATCACGTACCGACCGCTCATATCGAACGCGCAGCTCATCAGCGGCACGTCATGCTTGAATTCGGCGGCGAGTTTCGACTTGGCGGGATCGATGGTCATAAGGTTGCGCGAAGCGATCGTTAAGCGAGCACGGCGGCGATCGGCTTGGCCGCCGGATCAGCCACGGGATTCGATTGGCCGTTGATTTCGTACTTGGTTTGAGAGTCGATGCCGAGCGCCGTGAGATAGGTGTGGAACAGGTCGCCGAGCTTAACGAGGCCGTCCTTGACTTCGGTGCCTGTTTCGTTCGTCGAGCCATACACGATTCCCGGCTTCACTCCGCAGCCGGCCATCGCCACGCTCCAAGCCCGTCCCCAGTGATCCCGTCCGCCGAGATGGTTGATCTGCGGAGTGCGGCCCATTTCGCCGCTGACGACGACGAGCGTGTGTTTCAGCATGCCGCACTGCTCAAGGTCGTCGAGCAGCGTGATGAACGTTCGGTCGAACTCGCCGCAGCGCACCTGATGCCAATAGAAATTGTCTTGATGGGCGTCCCAATCGAAGTGGGTCACGCGTACGCAGCTGATGCCCGACTGCAGCAAGCGTCGCGCGAGCAAACAATTTCGGCCGAAGTCGTGGTTGCCGTAGCGCTCGTGGTCGGCGGGAGATTCTTTCGCCAGATCGAAAATCTCGTGGCGCTGCATGAGCGCGTCGGCTTGATCATACGTCGTACCGTAGGCATCGATCGCCGCCGGTTCGCGACCCCGTCGAAAACGATCGTTCGCGCTTCGACGCACCCGATCGACCGCGTCGGCCAGCGTCGGTGCGACGGCGGCGGGTCTCACTAAGTTTTCCGGGGGCTGATTATTGAGGATTCGCACTCCCTCGTACTTCGCCCCTAAGAATCCGGCGCTCCCTACGTCGGTGTACGCCTTCGGGCCGTCGCGCCGAATCGAAACGTAGCCGGGCAAGATGTCACCCGGACGCTCGAGCAACTTCGCCGCCGCCGACCCGAGCACCGGATAGCCGGGGACGATACGCCCGGCTTGCATGGCGTAGTGCCCCTGAAAGTGGTCGGCGATCCCGGAGTTCACGCTCCGTACGACGCTAAGTCGGTGCATGTTCTTCGCCGAGTGCGGCAAGAGTTCGCCGATTCGAACGCCGGGAAGCGAGGTCGAAATCGCTCGGAAGGGGCCGCCGGTCTTCGTGCCGGGCTTTGGATCCCAGGTTTCGAACTGACTTGCTCCGCCGGAGAGAAACAGCAGCAAGAGCTGCTTTCGCGGCGCGGCGGCGGAGGCTGCCCGCAGCGGTAACGCGAGCGCGCCGCAACCCAGTGCAGCGCCGGCAAGCACCGTGCGACGCGAGACGGCGCGATCGAAAAGTTGTGTGCGACGGGACATGCGTACCTGCGTCTAATGATTGAGACGAAACTCGGCCGACGACAACAGTCCCCAAACCAAAGCTTGCAACGCCTCGCGCCGCGCGGCGGGTGACTTAGCGTCACCGAGGATTCGCCGGACTTCGTCGATTTCGTCGGAAGTCGGACGACGCGCCAGAACGCTCAGGTACATCTCGCCGGCAAGCGACTTACTATCGATGATCGCGCCGAGCCGCTCGAGCGTCGTGCCGGACTCCGATTGCAGTAGCGGCAACAGCTTCGTGCTGTTTCTCAAATAGAGCGCTTGATCTACGACCGGATCGAACGCGCCCTCGCCTTGGCCGGCGAGGCCGGCGAACGCCGTGATCAGGCTCGCGCTTTGTCGCTCGAGCGCTTCGTTGCCCACGTGCTTAACCTTCCATTCGGGCTCGGCGACAGCCGGCTTCTTATCAGCCGAAGCCTTCGTCACCGCCGCAGCGAGTTTAGCGTAGTGCATCTCGATGTGCCCGGTCGCTTGCAGCAGCGACCAGCGAAGTTGCTCGGCGGTAAGTCCCCGCAGCAGCGCGACGGCGAAGGCGTCGTCTGGAAGTTCTTTCACACCGTTAGGAAGAAGGCTCGAGCGTTGGTAGGTGTCGCTCAGGACGAGCTCCCGAATGTAACCCCGAAGATCATACCGATGTTCGACCATCCACTGTTCGAGTCGTTCGAGCAACTCCGGATGCGACGGCGGATTCGTCGCATGGTGCAAATCGAGCGGATGCACGATCCCGCGTCCGAAGAACTGCGCCCAGACACGATTGGCGATATTGCGCGCGAAGCCTTTCGTTTCTTGCCTTGGCAACCGTTCGGAGAGCTTCAGCCGTCGACTATAGGTCGGGACGCTGCGGTCCTTCGGGCCGGGCTTAACGACGTATTCCTTCCCTTTATCCAGCATCGGGTCGGCCAGCATCTCGCCGCCGGGCAAGCGGGGAAACGTTTCGCCGCTCTTGGTGGTGAAGACCGAAGTGAAGGTCGTTTTCCCTTCGGCCGTCTCGGCGACTTGCGCGCCGCGCGGCATCATCGGGTGCAGCTTCATCCGCTGTACGAACGCGTAAAGCCCGTAATAGTCGGCTTGGCGATAGTCGTCGAATCGTGGGTCGTCGTGGCATTGGGCACATTGCAGATCGACCCCGAGGAACAAGCGGCCGACGTCGCGCGTCAGAGCATGCGGCTCGACATCTCGCACCAAATAAAACTTCACGCCGCTGCCGAGCTTCTCGTCGGCTCCGTCACTGCCGAGGATCTCTTGAACCATTCGATCCCACGGCTTGTTCGCGGCGAATGACTCCGTCAGATAGGCGCGCCAGGCGGCTTGCGGAACGTCGTACGAAGTGATCGTCGGAATGCGTCGCTCGGTCAGCATCACGTCGTAAACCCGAGCCATGTGCAAGGCATACTCGGGACTCGCAAGCAATTTGTCGATCAGTCGTGCACGTTTGCCGCCCCCTTCGTCGTCGAGAAAGTCGCGGGCTTGCGTCGATGTCGGAATGATGCCGGTCAGGTCGAGATAGATGCGCCGTACGAACTCGGCATCACTGCAAACCTCGGCCGGAGTGATTTTTCGGTCGAGCAATCGCTTCGCGACCAGGGCGTCGATCTGCGCATGCAGCGCCGGTTCCGCTTCCGCGGAGGCGGATTGAGGCATCGCGCAGACGGCTAAGCCGAGCACGACGCCGAGGAAGCGCGCGCAGTGAGGCGACGAATACATGGACGGACTAGTGCGATGATCGCGGCGGGAATTTGAGGCGGGGCGACGGCCGCACATCCGCTCTTGCGGAGGAAAATTACTCCTGCAAGACTGAACGCATCGGCAGTTGTCGATGAACCGATTCTACGCGAGAAATGGAAGTGCGACAATCGCGGCGCGGCGAATTCGGCTGCCGGTTTCGAAGGCCCGTTGCACATAGACCGATTGGTCTGACCGTTCCGCGAGTCGCCGTGTTGGTCTGACCAATTCCACCCGAGCGAGTTAGCGTGCGAAGCCCCGCCCACGCCCCTCTGCCGGAAACGATGCGACTTTAACGTTGTTGACCGCGAACGGTCGATGAATCTAAACTGCATACCCCACCGAAAATCTCGAGCTGCCAGCCCCACCTGCTCGTCTGCTTGGTTCGCAGGCCGATCACCGCATGACATCGGCTCTCGTCCGCCTTGAGGCTTGGAAGCGAACCGACTTCCCCTGTGATGAGATCACGCCATGAACTCCCGTCCGCATGTTCGTTGCCCCGGTCCGATGTCGCGTCGCGGCTTTCTCGAAGCCGGCTCGCTCCTTGCAGGCGGCCTCGGTTTTTGCGACATCCTGCGCAGTCGAGCCGCAACGGCCGCGACTTCATCCTCTACGAAGAACGACGACACGTCCGTCATTCTCATTTGGCTGCAGGGGGGACCCAGCCATATGGAGACGTACGATCTCAAGCCGAACGCTCCGGTCGAGTATCGCGGCCTCATGCGCCCGATCGCGACCAAAGCGCCGGGCATGGACATTTGCGAACTCCTGCCGCTGCATGCTCGCGTCGCGGATAAGTTCAGCATCATCCGCTCGATCACTCACGAAGATTCGCAGCACGCGCAAGGTTCGGTCCGTTTTCTCAGCGGTCGACACACTCCGAGCGTCGATCCGATTTCCGAGTTTCCGTGCGTCGGGCCGATCGTGGCCAAGATGCGCGAACATCGGCAA
>JAIOPP010000145.1 GCA_021413845.1 Planctomycetia bacterium
TACTAAGCTCGGCGCGATTAAATCTCGCGGCCGTCGGCATCGACCCGCACCGGTTGTTTCTTCTCAGGTTGTCTATTCTCGGGCGCAGGCTGTTTGCCGGCTGCCGGATCGACGGCCGCCACACCCCCGCGACGCATCGCTTGCTCGGCCGCCGCGATATCCATCCGCTTCAAGATCTCGCGGAAGACGTCGATGTGCCACGTCTCGCCGCCGGCCGACTCGCGGGCCTTCGTAAAGAACGGGCCCGCCCGGCGCGGCTGCTCATCGAAGAAGAGCATCACGCCCATCAGAAAATACAGATCGGCCGATGGTTCCACGGTCGCCGTTTGCGCGAGGGCTTCCAGATGCGCGGTCCGTGCGAGCTTGTTGTCGCCGTAGAGCGCGGAGTATTTGAAGTCGCCGTCGAGATACGTCGTCGAGATTCGCAAACCGGATTTGATCCCCTCGACCGCGGCCTCGAAACGCTGCTGCGCTACGGCGATCGCCGCTTGATGGAAGTAAGGATCGGCGACATCGGGAGCGGCGCGAATCGCTTCCCGATAAGCCGTCGCGGCGCTGCCGAGCTGTTGCTTGCGAAACCAATCGTCGCCGATCGCGAGCTGCTTCTTCGCGCGCTCGCGGGCCGCTAGGTTCGACGGCGCGACATGCGCCTTCGGCACCTGCGCGCCGGGTGCCAGAACGCCGAACCCGCCTTCGCCCGGCGGCGGCGGAGCGTTCACCGCCGGCGCGTTGTAGCCGACGGGAGCGGCGAGCGATTGATCGAGGCCGAAGAAGCGTTGCACTGCGCCGGGCCCGTAGATCGTCTCCGCCGGAATGACGAGCGGCGGCAACGCGAAGCCGCGGAGATTGGGACCGCCGAAGTAGCCGTAAGGGGTGTAGCCGAAACCGTAACCGCCCGGCGCATAGCCGACGATCGGTCCTCCATAATACGAGCCGCCGTAATAGGCGCTGCCGTACGAGCCGGCCCACGGCGAACCGAAGCCGTAGCCGTAAGGCGAAACGACCCCGACGCTCAGCCCCGGCCCGCCGACGTAGACTTGCGCCTGCGCGCTGCCGCCGCCGGCCGGCGCCATGATCGCGGCGGCGACGATTGCGACCGAGACGACTCTGGAACCACTCTGCGACATCATGTTTCGACCCTTCGCCAAGGGAACGAAGAAAGAATCCCCACCGGTTATTAGAGTTGCCGCGGAAAAAGACGGCAAGCAATTTCGCTTTGCGAAGCCGGCCCCTCGATTTGGGCTCGTAGGTCTGGGCCCGTCAGCCCATACTCGCCAAGCCGAGCACTTTGCGCAGCGCCGTCACGGCGATCTCGCCGAACTGACGCGGAGGAATCTCCCAAATCTGCGGGTTCATCGTCTCGACCGACACCGCGCCGCGATAGTCGATCGCCTTGAGATGGTCGACGATCGGCTGGAGCTGAAAGTCGCCGTCGCCGGGCAAGATGCGATCGCCGTCGCTCGCCAATTCGCGCGGCGTGCCGACGAGATCGCAAAACTGCACATGGAACAGATTGTCAGGCGTAAGATACGCTAAGTCTTCGGCCTTGCTCGGCCCGGCGTAGTAGTGAAACGCGTCGAGGCAGATTCCTAAGTGGGGCGACCCGACTTCGCCGACCAGCGCCGCGGCGGTTTGCAGGTTGTTGCCGAACGTCGCCGAGGCTTGGAACTCGAGAGCCACGCGCATTCCGGCCCGTCCCGCCGACTGCGCGGCTTGCGTCAGCGAAACCTGCACGCGGTCGAGATCGGTCTGCGTGAGGGGGCCGTGAATATCGCCGGCGACGACGAGCGTGCCGACGCCGAGCTCGGCGAGCAGCGCCAACCGGCGCTCGAAGTGGGCCCAATGCTCGCGCCGCGCATCGCCTTGGCTATTCAACAGCCCTCCTTGAAACGACGCGACCGGCGCTAAGATCGAGTGTTCGGCCAGCAGCGCTTTCAAATCGGCGACGGAGCGGGTCTCCAACCAGCCTTCGACCTTGCCGAGCCAAAGCTCCACGGCCGGACAATGCCCGGCGGCATAGTCTTCGATGTCCTTCTCTAAGGACGCATGGAGCGTACAGATTTGGCTGATGCAGGGGAGCATAGGAAACGCAAAATGCAGAAGGCAAAATGCAAAATGGTCGGAAGAAAGAGCTACTCTCCTCCGTACTTTTGCATTTTGCGTTTTGACTTCTTACTTTTGCTCCGGCGTCAAAAGATTCGTCAACTCGTTCACGCACTCATCCGCTCGCACGCGCCATTGCTTCAGCGTGTCGCGGTCGCGGAAGGTGACCGTGCCGTCGGTGAGCGTTTGCCCGTCGACCGTGATGCAGTACGGCGTGCCGACTTCGTCTTGCCGGGCATAGCGCCGGCCGACCGCGGCGTTTTGATCGTAGAACACGTTGAACCGCTTCTTTAGATCGCGGTAGATCTTCTGAGCCGCCTCGGGCATGCCGTCTTTCTTCACCAGCGGAAACACGGCCGCTTTGATCGGCGCGAGCCTTGGATGGAGCTTGAGGAACACCCGCTCGCGCGGCTTGCCGTTCTCGTCGGGCACGTTGTCTTCCGTGTACGCTTCGCAGAGGAACGCGAGCGTGGCCCGATCGGCGCCGGCCGACGGTTCGATCACGTGCGGCACGAAGCGCTCGCGGGTCGTGTCGTCGAAGTAGCTCAGGTCTTTGCCGCTCCCACGATACTTCGGCTTGCCGTCGGGCCCGAGCTCGACCTTGAGCTCCGGCTTCGAGTTGGGATCGAGCTTCCCTTCCATGTGGCTGCGCAAATCGAAGTCGCCGCGATGCGCGACCCCTTCAAGCTCGCCGAAGTCGCCCGCCGGCAAGAACGGAAAGGCGTATTCGATGTCGGCCGTACCGGTCGAATAGTGGCTAAGCTCTTCGACGTGATGCTCGCGCAGCCGGAGCCGTTCGCGGGGCAAGCCGAGATCCAAGTACCATTGATAACGGCGATCGCGCCAGTAGCGATACCAGTCGGGACTCGTCTCCGGCTTGCAGAAGAACTCGATCTCCATCTGTTCGAATTCGCGCGAGCGGAACGTGAAGTTCCGCGGCGTGATCTCGTTGCGGAAGCTCTTGCCGACCTGCGCGATGCCCACAGGCACCGCGACGCGCGTCGAATCAAGCACGTTCTTGAAGTTCGCAAAGATCCCCTGCGCCGTCTCGGGCCGGAGAAACGCCCGACCTTCTTCGCCGCTCAAAGCGCCGATCGTCGTCGGGAACATCAAGTTGAATTCGCGAGGCTCGGTCAAGGTGCCGAGGGTCTTAGCGTCGGGGCCGAGGACTTTGTCGTTCTCTTTCACGGTCGTCAGGCTCACGATCTCGCCGTCCCAGGCGAGGTTCGCGGCGTCCTTCGCCCGGAGGTTGAAGAACTTGAGCGCTTTGTGTTCGAGTTCGCCTTGCTCCTTCTCCGGCTCCGTCATGACCGTCGCGAAAATCTTCTGCTCGCGATAGCCGACCCAGCGACCGCGGACTTGATCGTGGCGATAACGCTTCTGCGATTCCTTGCAATCGACCATGAAGTCGTGGAACAGGTCGTAGTGGCCGGACACTTTCCAAATCTGCGGGTGCATGATGATGGTCGAATCGAGACCGGCCATGTCGTACGTGGCCGGCGCACCGGGCTGCACGGCGAGCTCGTCGTGCCCGGTGACCATGTCGCGCCACCAGGCCTCCTTAACGTTGCGCTTGAGCTCGACGCCGAGGGGGCCGTAGTCCCAAAAGCCGTTGAGGCCGCCGTAGATCTCACTCGATTGAAACAGAAAGCCTCGCCGTTTGCAGAGCGAGACGAGTTTGTCCATGTCCATGGGCGGAGAGGGGTCGGGGGTCAGGGGTCGGGGATCGGAAAAGGCAAAACTTGGGAAGCGCGACTCATTTCCCTTCTGACTTCTGCATTTTGCCTTCTGACTTTTGCGTTTCGTCAAACCGACCAGTTTACTGGTCGGTTTGACGCCGGTCTACCGCAGCGTGATCGTGCCGGAGCGAAGGTCGAGGCGGGGGACGAAGTCGAACGTGTCGATCTTGGCCGCGGTGTCGATATCGGCGTCGAAGCCTTCGGCGATCAGGTTGCGCCCCCCTTGGCATTCGCGCAACACTCCGGCCAGCGCCATGCCCGACGCTTCGACCGAGCGCCAAGCGTCGCGCGCAAGGCGGGCTTGGTCGTTGAGGGCATAGTCGCTTGCGCCGCGCGTCAGCCTGGCGACGACGGCACCGGCGAAGAGGGCATCTTCGGCCGTGATCGCGCCGCCGGTCCCTGCGCAGAGTAAGTCGATATGCTCCTGCGCAGCGAGCGCGTCGACGACCGCCGAGAGGTTCGCAAACGCGCCGATCAGAATCTCAGCCGCTTGGCCGGCATGCCGCATGGCGCGCGTGCCGTTCGTAGTCGTGAAGACGACGGTTCGCCCACCGACGACGGCCCGCGTGTATTCGGTCGGGGCGTTGCCGAGATCGAACCCTTCGATCTTCAGCCCGCGACGTTCCCCCCCCAGCACCACGTCGCTCCGTCCCAATGCGTCAGCCTTCGCTCGAGCCTCGTCGATCTCCAAACAAGGGACCACGGCCAAGGCCCCGGCAGCCAACGCATGACAGATCGTGGTCGTAGCCCGCAACACATCGATCACAACGACCGCCCGCCCGGCCAGCGCGGCAGGAGGGACGAGGTCGGGCAGAAGGTGAACGTGGAGCGAAGGCAAGGAAGGGGTCGGGGGTCAGAGGTCGGGGGTCGGAAGAGATTGGGCTCGATCTTAGCAAAATCGCGCTGGAACGACGATCGTGCGCAGAGTCATCGCGGCGGTTTTCTTCGAGTTCGATGACGGCTGCGCCCCTTTGCAATCGAAGTCGATAAGACAACAATTACCGAAGGGCTCTGCATCCGACCCCTGACCTCCGACCCCTGACCCCTCTCCGCCCCCCATGCCCGTCGATAAAACCGAGTCGCGCGTTCGGCGGATGTTCGGCGAGATCGCGCCCCGCTACGACATGCTCAACCATGTGTTGTCGCTGTCGATCGATAAGTGGTGGCGCCGCCGGACTGTGCGCCTGGTGCCGCCGCAGTTGGATGCCGGCGCCGGCCCGATCCTCGATCTCTGCACCGGCACCGGCGACTTGGCCTTGGCCTACGATCGAGCCGCGGCCGGGCGGGTGTCGATCGTCGGGGCCGACTTCTGCCATCCGATGCTGGCGATCGGTCGCAAGAAGGGGCTCGCCGCCGGAGTCGCCGAACGCATGACGTTCGTCGAAGCCGATGCCCAGCGGCTGCCGTTTCCCGACGATACCTTTCAGATCGTCTGCGTGGCGTTCGGCTTGCGCAACGTCACCGATACCGATCGGGGGCTGCGCGAAATGACGCGCGTCTGCCGGCCGGGGGGCAAAGTCGCCGTGTTGGAATTTTCTCAGTTAAACATCCCGGGCCTTCGCGGTCTTTACAACTGGTACTTCAAGCACGTACTGCCGCGCATCGGGCAATGGTTCTCCGGCTCGGGCCATCAAGCCTATAGCTACTTGCCGGCGAGCGTGAGCGAGTTCCCATCGGGCGAGGGGCTCGCCGTGAAAATGCGCGGGGCAGGGCTCGGCGAGGTCCGCTTCACGCCGTTTACGTTCGGCATCGCCACGCTTTATGTAGGGACGAAGTCTTAGTGACCACGACAACGGCAGACAATCCGCGACCGAAGATCGTGCTGGCGATGACCGGCGCGAGCGGTGCGCCGTATGCCGTCCGGTTGCTCGATGTGTTGGTTGCCGCGGGGACAGATGTTCAACTTTCGATCAGCCCTGCCGGACAAGCGGTGCTGAAGCAAGAACTTGGGATCGAGATCGATTTGGCGAACGTATCGCTGAGCGACTTGGTGCCGCCATCGGTCAAGTTTCTGAGCGAAGACCCGAAATGGGCCGGGGTGCGTAACATCCTTGGCACGGCACCGCTCGCGTCGCACGACGCGCCGGCGAACTTGCTCGGCACGGTCACGTATCACCACTACCAAAACTTATTCGCCCCGATCGCGAGCGGCAGTTCTTTGACGACCGGAATGGTCGTCTGTCCGTGCAGCGGCGGCACGCTCAGCGGCATCGCCCACGGCACCTCGGCAAACCTGATACAACGTGCGGCCGACGTCCATCTCAAGGAACGCCGCAAGTTGATCTTGGTCCCGCGCGAGACGCCGCTATCGCTCATCCAGCTCGACAACATGAAGCGCTGCGTCGAAGCCGGCGCGGTCGTGCTGCCGGCGATGCCCGGCTGGTATCACGGCGTGGCGAGCTTGCGCGACTTGGTCGACTTCGTCGTCGGCCGCGTGTGCGATCAGCTGGGGCTAGCGAATGCGCTGGTGAAGCGCTGGGGAGAACCGACATGAGCGAGAACCAACCCTTCTCCCGTCGGGAGAAGGTGGCGGCGTACTCGCCGACGGATGAGGGGCGTATGCCTTCGCCGCCGAAAGGGCAGGGGAGTTCGCTCTTCGCGCGGTTCAAGCTGTTCCTCGAACTGATCCGCTTCAGCCACACGATCTTCGCGCTACCGTTTGCATTGCTCGCGGCGGCGATGGCGCTGTCGATTCGACGGGAGTATTGGAAGTGGGAAACTTATTTGGCTGATTCACACAATCAGTCGCCTCACGAAGCGACCGAGAGCGGCTTACCATTTCTGAAGATCGATGGTCTTGATATGGGGCCGCTTCCGCAGCCGTTGCCGTGGTTCCGTTGGCAAGAGCTTGTCGGCATTCTGTTGTGCATGGTCTTCGCTCGCAGCGCCGCCATGGCATTCAATCGGTTGGTCGATGCGAAGTTCGACGCCGAGAACCCGCGCACGAAGATGCGACACATCCCGGCCGGGCTGTTGTCGAGTTCCACGGTGGCGCTCTACACGATCGTCTGCTCGGTCGGGTTCATCGCCTCGACGGCGCTGTTCCTGCCGAATCGTTGGCCGCTCATGCTCTCGGTGCCGGTGTTGTTGTTTCTTTGCGGCTATAGCCTCACGAAGCGGTTCACTTCGCTCGCGCATTTTTGGCTCGGAGCATCGCTCATGCTCGCGCCGGTCGCGGCTTGGATCGCGATCCTCGGCGATGCCGCCTTCGACTTCTCCACGGGCATGCCCTATCCGCCGCTCATCCTCGGCGGCGCCGTCCTCCTGTGGGTTGCCGGGTTCGACATGATCTACGCGACGCAAGACTTCGATGTCGATCGCAAACTTCGGTTACGCAGCATCCCGGCCAAGCTCGGTGTGCGGGGGGCGCTGCGATTAGCCGCCGTGTGCCATTTGGGGATGGTTGTGCTGTTGTTCGTGCTGCCGTCGTTCTTCGGGCCGTTCGGGGGAATCTGGTACGCCGGCGCAGCAGCTACTGCGGCGCTGTTGATCTACGAGCATGCGTTAGTGAAGCCCGACGATCTGACCCGAGTGAATGCCGCATTTTTTACTTGCAACGCCGTAGTGAGCCTCGGCTTGCTCGCCGTCGGGCTCTTGGATTTGCTGATTTAACGCTCGCTGTTACCATTACCTAGACGCACGCCTCCAACGGCCTCTGCCGAAGCCGATATTTTTTCGCTTGAGACACCCTATGACCAGCTTTGCCGAGATTCGTTCTAAAGTCCTTGCCGGCGACCGCCTCTCGTTCGACGACGGCGTGTATCTCTACTCGCCCGAGGTCGATCTCAACGAGCTCGGCGCGCTGGCGAACACGGTGCGCGAACGGCTCAACGGCAACTTCGCCTACTACAACATCAACACGCACCTGAACCCGACGAACGTCTGCATCTACCGCTGCATCTTCTGCGCGTTCCGCTCGGATCTGAAAGATCCGAAGGGCTATGCGATGAGCGACGAGCAGATCCTCGCACGTGGTCGCGAGGCGACCGACGCCGGTTGCACCGAAATGCATATCGTCGGCGGGCTACATCATCAGCGAAAGTTCGAGTGGTATCGCGACATCATCAAGAACCTGCACGACGCTTATCCCAAGCTCCATCTCAAGGCCTGGACCGCGGTCGAGATCAATTGGTTTCAACATCTCACCGGCTGGCCGATCGCCAAAATTCTCGAAACGATGCGCGAGGCGGGCCTCGGCAGCTTGCCCGGCGGCGGCGCGGAGATCTTCCATCCTGAAGTGCGCGACATCATCTGCGAGCACAAAGCCGACGCCTCGAACTGGATCGAAATCCATCGCACGGCCCATGAGCTCGGCATCCGCAGCAACTGCACGATGCTCTACGGCCACATCGAAAAGGCCGAACATCGGATCGACCACTTGCTGCAGCTGCGCGCGTTGCAGGATCAAACCGGCGGCTTCCAAACCTTCATCCCGCTCGCTTTCCATCCCGACAACACGAAGATGACGCATATCAAGAAGCCCTCCGGCTTGATGGATTTGCGCACCATGGCGATCGCGCGGCTGATGCTCGACAACATCGCGCACATGAAGGCCTATTGGATCATGCTCGGCATCGGCACGGCACAAGCGGCGCTTGCCTACGGAGCCGACGATCTCGACGGCACCGTGCGCCACGAGCTGATCTATCACGACGCCGGTGCCGAAACGCCGGAGATCCTTTCCGTCGACGATATCAAGAACCTGATCGTCGAAGCCGGCCGCGAGCCGGTCGAACGAGACACGCTCTACCATCGCGTGGTGCGCGAAGGAGCGAACTGGCAAGCGAGCGAGCCGGTAGCCGTCGGCGTTTGATCGTTAATCGTCAGTGGTTCGCGATCTTAGCGGCGAACGCTACGGACGTTACGCTTCTTGGCGTTCCGTTTGAAACCACCGCTCGGACCAAGCGGCGATGACGCCGAGCGTTGCGAGAAACGCGAGCGTCCCCCACATCATCCAATCCCCTCCGGTCGTAATGCCGGCAGCGATCCCGGTCATGGCAGCATCCCTCGTCGTTTCGTTAGTAGCCTGCAGGCATTGCGGCTTTGCATCAGTGCCGGCGACTCAACCCTAGGTCACGATTCCGGCTTAGGCAAACCGTAGCGGTTAATCCGCATATACGGGCCCAATTGCTCAGGCGTTCGCGCCGAGCGTTTGTTACGGCCTTTTCCGCAAAGTAGCAGGCACGTTCCACGTGCCGTCCGCCACGCACGACCTCTCACAACCACAGCGGCATGGTTACCGAACAGCGCGAGTGGCTACGGCACGTGGAACGTGCCTGCTACTTTCGCGTCGTCGCTACTTACCGCTGCGCAGCATCAAGAGCATCGGCGTTCCCGTGAGGAGCCCGAGCCCGGCGAAGGCGATCGCCGTGGCCTGATAGACACCGTAGCGGTGGGGCAGTTGCAAGACGATCGGCCCGAGCAGCAAGCCGGCTCCCATCGAAGCCGCGATGCTCATGAGAATGAGCGAGAAGAAAACGAACATGCCGGACTCCGGCGCATACGTGGCGACGACGCCCGCCCCGCCGAACAGCACGCCGAACAAAACGAGAATGACGAACATCGCGAACAAACTCAAAAACTGATACTCGGCGAATGCGGCGTACGAAACCTGTTCCGCAAGCTCCAGGCCCGACTCGCTGTCGGTGTGATGCGGGGCCTGCATCGGCAAGATCAAGAGACTCAGCAGCGACATGCCGAGCATCGGCCCGAGCACGCCGAGCGCGAGCCAGAACGCGCTATCGGGCTCCACTTTCGATTCGCGTTCGGCGAGCAACCGATGCAAGCCCCGGCTGACGTACCACGCGACGAAGCAAAACGGCACGAACGCCGCGGCGACGACGAGCCACCAGACGGCGATCAGCACGACGGCCAAAAAACCGGAGATGCCGTAAGTAAATAATTCGTCCCACGGCCGCAACCAAAACGGGAGCTCGACCGGATTGCCGAGCAGATAGCCGCACACGCCGCACAAGAGAAAGTGCGCGACGATCGCGCCCCACCACACGCCGACCATGACGAGCACCGCCGCGAGCGAGGGCGGCGGAGCAGGGGAGGCCGGCAGAGTTTCACGATCGGTCGAGGTTGGGTTCATGCCTAGCCGACATCTCCCAACTCGAGCACCTGCGCATAGCGTTTCAGCATTTGCTTGCGCAGGCGTTCGTGTTCCGGTTTGGCGAGGCCGGGGTCTTGCGTGACCAGCGCCAAGGCATCGGCTCGGGCCTGTTCTACCAGGGCCGCATCGCGCACCAGATCGGCGATGCGCAGCGGCGGCAGACCGTGTTGCTTCGTGCCGAGCAAGTCGCCCGGGCCGCGCAACGCGAAATCGGTTTCGGCCAGCGCGAAGCCGTCGTTCGAGGCGACGAACGCTTCGAGCCGCTTGAGCCCGTCGTCGGTCGCAGGCTTGGCGAACACCGTGCAAAAGCCGGCGTGGTTGCCGCGCACGATCCGTCCGCGCAGCTGATGCAGTTGCGACAGGCCGAAGCGTTCGCCCCCTTCGATGGTCATGATCACGGCGTTCGGTACGTCGATGCCGACTTCGACGACCGTCGTCGCGACCAGCACTTGCGTCTTGCCGGAAGCGAATTCGTTCATCGCCGCTTCCTTCTCTTCGTTCGAGAGTCGGCCATGCAAAATGCCGATCCGAAACGCAGCGAGCGGGCCGTCGGCCAGCGACTCATACACGCGCATCACGCTGGCCCGTTCCGTCGTCGTCGATTCCGTGCCGCTCGTTCCCTCGGCGTCGTCGCCGGCCGGGGCTTCGCTGTCGACGTACGGCACGATCACGTAGGCTTGGCGCCCTTCGCGAAGTTTCTTCCGGACGAACTCCCACCACCGCTCGCGCTGCTCCTCGGGTGCGAAGTAGGTTTTCACCGGCATCCGGCCCGGCGGCGTGTCGCGAATCGTCGAGACATCGAGATCGCCGAACAGGGTCATCGTCACGGTGCGCGGAATCGGCGTGGCGGTCATCACGAGCGAATGCGGCGCTTGCCCGGCGCGACGAAGCTTCGCGCGCTGCCGCACGCCGAACTTATGCTGTTCGTCGACGACGACGAGCCCGAGCTTCGCGAACTCGACCCCTTCGTGAAGAATCGCCTGCGTGCCGATGACGACGTCGATCGCACCGCTTTTGATTCCGGCGAGCACGTCGCGCCGCTCGGCTTGCGATAGGCTGCCGGTCAGCGTCGTCCAGCGCACACGGCTATCGCTCAGGAGTTTGCCGAGCGTGCGGGCATGTTGCCTAGCGAGAACTTCCGTCGGGGCCATGATCGCCGCCTGCCGACCATGCGCCACGGCCGTGAGCACGGCATACATCGCGACGATCGTCTTCCCGCTGCCGACCTCGCCTTGCAGCAGCCGGTTCATCGGATAATGTCGGGCCATGTCGGCCGCGATCTCGCGCACGGCTTGCTCTTGCCCCTCGGTGAGCGAGAAGGGGAGCAAGCGGCGAATCCGGGCATCGATCTTCGCCGTGGCTTCGAGCTGCGGAGCGCTGCCGTCGACTTGCAAGCGAAGCCGGCGCACGGCCAGCGCCAACTGCAAGATGAACAGCTCTTGATAGACGAAGCGCCGCCGAGCCCGCTCGAGCGACTGCCGATCGCGCGGAAAATGAATCTGCTCGAGGGCCTCGTGAACCGGCATCAGGTCGTGCGCGGCGAGAAAGTCGGGCGGGAAGACTTCGTCGAGCAGTTGCACATACTTATCTAAGCTGGCTCGCACGGCTCTGCGAATCGGAATCTGCCCGAGCCCTTCGGTCAGCCCGTAGACCGGCAGAATCTTTTGATCGCTCGGAGTCTCTTCGTCGTTTTCGAGTTTCTGGACGTTCGGATGCGAGAATTCCCACCGGGTCGCCTTCTTCTTGGCTTTGCCGCTCAGCAACACCCGCTGACCGTAATCGAAGCGGCCGCGCATGTGCGGCATGTTGAACCATAAGGCGCGGACGTAATCGGCCTCGGCCCCTTCGCCGCATTGCAGCAGCACGCCGAGCTTCGAGCGGCCGCCGTAGCCGCCCCGCTGTTCGATCTCGACGACGGTGCCGCTGATGCGCACCAGCAGATCTTCCGTCAGATCGGCGACTCGCGCAAGATCGGTGAGGTCTTGATAGTCGCGCGGGAAATAGAACAGGCAATCGGCCACGGTGAACAGTTCGAGCTTCTCCATGAGCTCGGCCCGTTGCGGACCGACCCCTTTGAGAAACTGCACCGGCGTGTGCAGCGACGGCGTAGATTGGTCGGGCCCTTTAGACATACCCGCTAGTTTAGCAAACGACCGGCGGGGGCCGCGACAGGGAGGCGTTCATCGGGCAGAATGAATGCCGTGTGGCGTTTGATGCCGGAAAGGGTCAAGGATTATGGCGAAGTGCGAAGAGGGTTATCTCTGCGAAGTGTGCGGAGCCGACGTCGAAGAGATAACCGATTCCGATCTGTACTTGCGCTACGTCATCGGCGAAGTCGATCCGGAAGTGCTGCACACCTCGCGCGAGCGGCATGTCCGCTGCAATCCGGTGCTCGCGCAATTCATCGTCGACCCGGACTTCGCGCCGCCGGTGTTCGTCGAAGGAACTTTCGACAAGCGGCTGCTGGACCCGGCCTATGTGCGCGAGCGCGAAACCCTGGCGACGCGCGGCTGGCGGCGATTGCGGGAAGTCCTGACGAGCGAGGCCGCGATTATTTCTTATCCGCTGCCGGAGGTTCGCGCTAAGATCGAGGCGAGGGAATGACTAATGACTAATGTCTAAAAAAACGGCCGAAACGCGATCCGATTAGTCATTAGTCATTAGTCATTTCTCAGCGTCAGCTAAGCCCCAGCACATCCGCCATCCCGTACAGCTTCGCCGGTTTGCCGACGAGGAACTTCGCCGCGGCCAGGGCCCCTTGCGCGTAGCAATCGCGGTTGCTCGCTTTGACGGAAATCTCCAGCGTTTCGCCGAGGAGCCCGAAGATGATCGTATGCTCGCCCGGGTTGTCGCCGGTGCGTACGGCGTGGTAGCCGATCTCGCCGTGCGGCCTTGCGCCGGGTCGTCCTTCGCGGCCGTGTGCGACTCCGGCTTGGCCCATTACGTCGGCGATCACTTGGCCGAACTTCAAAGCCGTGCCGCTCGGGCTGTCTTCCTTGTAGCGATGATGGCGCTCGATGATCTCGACGTCGGCCCCGGTCGGATGATCTTTGAGCGCTCCGGCGGCGACGGCCGACAGCTTCATCGCCAAGTTCACGGCCAGGCTCATGCTCGGCGACCAGAGAACGGGAATCTTCGTCGCGGCCTGCCGCACGAGCTCGACTTGCTCCGGCTCGAGGCCCGTCGTCGCGACGACGAGCGGCACCCGCCGTTCGACGCAAGCGGCAACGATGCCCGACACGGCGGCCGGCACGGAGAAATCGACGACCACATCGCACGATTGCGACAGCTTCGACTCGATCGCCACGCCGATCGGCGCCACGCCGGCCAGCGTACCGGCATCTTGGCCGAGCTGCGGACAACCGGCATGCTCGATCGCCCCGACGACCTGAAAGCCCGACTCGGCCGAAGCGATAGCGACGAGCCGCCGGCCCATGCGTCCGGCGGCTCCGTGAAATGCGATGCGAACGGTCATGAGAGAGGTCCGTCGAAATAGAGGCGGTAGGAAAATCGGTCGAGAAACATCAGCCGGAGGGCGTTAGCCCCCGGTTCGGAAGCGAAGTCGATCGTGGAGCGTTGCGTGCGACCGGACGCTAACGCGTTCCGGCTAAGGGAGCCGCCTACGAATACAACTGAATCGCCCGAATGATTTCGTCGAGGTTGTTGTTCACGGCTACGGCGCGGTTCGCGTAGGCGGCGCGTTTGATGCCCCGGCTGCCGAGGATCTTGTTGAACATATCCTGATCGGTCGTGTGGTAGCCGACCGTGGCGTCCGGGTCTTTCAATTGATGGCCGGTCAGGATGCAGACGACCGATTCATCCGGGCCGATGATCCCTTCCTGCACCAGAGCCCTTGCCCCGGCGACGCTCGCGGCGCTGGCCGGTTCGCAGCCGAGTCCGCCGGCGCCGACTTGCGCCTTGGCGTCGAGAATCTCTTGGTCGGTCGTTTCGCGAACGACGCCGTTGCAGAAGTCGAGCGCGCGGAGGCACTTCGTCAGGTTCACGGGCCGATTGATTTCGATCGCGCTGGCGATGGTCGACGCGCGGCGCTTCGCGGCGTCCATATCGGAGAAGAACTTTTCCGTCAGCACGGCGTCGGGCCGGCCGCCGTTCCAGCGCAGGCCTTGCTTCGTGTAGAGTTCATAGAGCGTGTTCGAGCCGGCGGCGTTGATCACGGCGAGCCGCGGCACCCGATCGATCAGGCCGATCTCGTACAATTCCGCGAACGCCTTGCCGAACGAGCTCGAATTGCCGAGGTTGCCGCCGGGGACGACGATCCAATCGGGCACTTGCCAGCGCAGGCCTTCGAGCACGCGGAACATGATCGTCTTCTGCCCTTCGAGGCGGAAGGGATTCACGCTGTTGACCAAGTAGATGCCGAGCGCCTTCGAGACTTCGCGGACGCGCTGCATGGCGTCGTCGAAGTCGCCGACGATCTGCACCGTGAGCGCGCCGTAGTCGAGGGCTTGCGAGAGCTTGCCGTAAGAAATCTTGCCGGAGCCGATGAAGATGACCGCCTTCATTAACTTGCTCACCGAGCAATAGGCCGCGAGCGAAGCGCTGGTGTTGCCGGTCGAAGCGCAGGCCGCGCGGACGGCGCCGATGCTGCGAGCATGCGTGAACGCGGCCGACATGCCGTTGTCTTTGAAGCTGCCCGAGGGGTTCATCCCTTCGTATTGCAGATAGAGCTTCCCCTTCTGCATGCCGACGTACTTGCCGACGGCCGCGGAATGCTGCAGCAGGGTTTGCCCTTCGCCGATCGTGACGACCTGCTCCGGCTTCGCGAACGGCAGCAAGTCGTGGAAGCGCCAGACGCCGCTAAAGCAGAGAGGATCGTAGCGGCGGAGCCATTTCTGCTCGAAGAAGTTCCAAGAAGTCGGCGGGCGGAGCCGGTTCCAGTCGTATTTGACGTCGAGCAGGCTCCCGCAACGCACGCACTCGGTGAGAACCTCGTCGCAGCCGTGCGTCGCCCCGCAATCCGGATTGATGCACTGCTGGTAAGCGGCGTCGAGCCGTTGGGCATCGGCGGTGGCAACGGCCTGGCTAATGGGGCATCTCCCGACAAAAAACGGAACGGACTCGCCCAAGGGAAAACCGGCGAATACGACAGTCTATTCGGGGTGTCGAAACTCGACAAGCGCAGCCGCAGGGGCCCGAGCGGCGAACCGTTTTTGTCGCTTTTATCTCGACGAACCGAACCGCGAGCGGCGCGGCCCGTAGAGACGAGAGACATCGCTCGTTTAGGAAACGCTCGCCTCTTCGCAGGGGGAGCGTGCAGCGAGCAAAGCTTGTCGTTGATCGTTCGATACCGTTCGTTTTGCCCGTAAAACAGGGGCGATCGCACGGTTCGCGGCTGAGGGTTTGTTGACACTTTAGCCGAGCGGATTTACAATTGAGATTCTAGGGCCTTCCGCACCGTGCCGAAGTGTACATCTCCGGGGGAGTAGTGCTGATGAAGAAGACCGAACTGAAGCCGTATCGCGAACGTCTTTTGGCCCTACGAGCTCGGTTGCGGGGTGAGGTTCATCAGCTGGCCGATAACGCCCTGCGAGGTCAAGGAGGCGAGCATTCTTCGATGCCGATCCACATGGCCGACCTCGGCAGCGACACCTTCGAGCAAGACTTCACGCTCCAGTTGATGGAGTCGGAAGAAGGAACCCTGGCCGCGATCGACGAAGCCCTCGACCGCATGGACGAAGGGACTTACGGCGAGTGCGAGTCGTGCGGCGGGAAGATCTTGAAGGCCCGGCTCGAAGCGTTGCCGTATGTCGCGCTTTGCGTGAAGTGCGCCGAGAAGGAACAAAAGCCTCGCTAAGCAGGCTCGCTAAAAGGTTCACTGAGCAGTTCACTGAGTAGTGGCGGAAGTTCGCAGCTCCGCTTGTTGCCGCTCAGGGCTTCGTACACGGATGAGTACCTAAAAAAGCGGCGTGTTCGCCGGCAGCCTGATTTAGGTGTGGGATGAACGGAATCGCCAAACGCCGCTTCGCCCTCTTTGCGCTGATCGCCGTCGGCGGCTGCACGCTCGATCTCTGGACGAAGCACGTCATGTTCGCTCGCCTCGGGTTGCCCGGCGGCGAGGTCGACTGGATCTGGCCGGAATACTTCGGCTGGCAAACGGCGCTCAACGAAGGGGCTTTATTCGGCATCGGGCAGGGGAAGGTTTGGCTCTTCGCGGTCTTATCGCTCGTGGCCGGCACCGCGATTCTCTACTGGCTCTTCGTCGCCGGAGCGGCTCGCGACCTGCTGCTGACGATCGCGCTGGCGGCCGTGATGGGCGGGGTGCTCGGCAACCTCTACGACCGGCTCGGCCTGTGGTCGGAGGGGATCGACTCCGCTTATCCGCGCTACGCGGTTCGCGACTGGATCTTATTGAAGTACGACCATTGGATTTGGCCCAACTTCAACATCGCCGACATGCTGCTCGTCGGCGGGGCGGGCCTGCTGATGCTCCACGCTTGGCGCTCCCCCTCCGGCAGCCCCAGCTCTCCCGAAGCGCAGACGGCCTGAGGCCGAGCCTCGGTTCCAAGCCTTTCGCGGCAACAACTCGCGGGCTTTCGCGCTGCTTCACGCAGGGCTTCTCGGGCAGTTTTTTGCGCACACGCAAGACTTCGCTCGACGCCCCGAACCTCTTGCACTCACTTGCGAAATCGGCTTTCAAAAACTTCAGCTTGTGATTCGTTTCACGAAGTCTGTCGGAGCGATTGTCCGCATTCATAAATAAAAGTGCATTATTGTTTGACTGTGTTCGGCACGATACCGACAATTCCTACATTGTGGGGGCTACCACCGGAAAGGGTGTGACTACTCGCGGCATCGTAGACCGAGCCGTCGAAATTACTACTTAATGTGCATCGCTGTTGACGACTCGCTGCGCCGCTGCGCGCCGTCCGAGTTCGCCGGAGATGGAGATTATGAAACTTTCTCGGACTGTCGAATACGCAGTTCAAGCCATGTTGCAATTGGCGCAACATGATCGGGGCACGCCGGTGCCTTGCAGCAGGCTCGCCTCCGTCGGTCAAATGCCCGAGCGGTTTCTGTTGCAGATCCTACGGAATCTCGTGACGCACGGAATTCTTTCTTCGACGCGCGGCGTCGACGGCGGCTATGCCTTAGAGCGGCCGATCGATGAGATCTCGCTGCTCGAAGTGATCGAAGCGATCGACGGCCCGTTGAACGCAGTTCCGTCAGCGGCGAAAGGAATGCCCGACGAATCGCATCGGCTGTTGACCGATGTGATCCAAGACATCACTTCGACGACACGTCGCGAACTCGATGCCATCAAACTTGCCGTATTGATTCCGATGCCGGATTCTCGCGCCAAATCGGAAGCCTAAGTCATCTCGTCGCTTGAACGCGCGCGGCAGCTCGGCATACACTGCTCGCACGCTCCGGCTCGACCATTCTTGGTGTGACGCGCTCTGCGTACGCCTTGCGCCGCTCCGTGTTCTTTCCGTTTCGACTTTTTCCGTTTCGGCAATTCGGCCCGCTATGAACTCCGCAGATCTCACCGCTCGTTTGGATCTCGCCGTCGCAGCCGCGCGTCGCGCGGGCGATCTCACGCTGACGTATTTTCAGCGCGACGATTTCGTCGTCGAGACCAAAGCCGACGATTCACCGGTTACGGTTGCCGATCGCGGCGCCGAGCAATTGCTGCGCGATGAAATCGCCGCGGCCTTCCCGCACGACGGCATCCTCGGTGAAGAGCTCGGCGAGCAGCCCGGCACGTCGGGCTATCGTTGGATTCTCGATCCGATCGACGGCACGAAAAGCTTCATCTCGGGCGTGCCGCTCTACGGCACGTTGATCGGCGTGGAACATGCAGGCCGCTCCGTAGTCGGCGTGATCCACATCCCGGGCCTCGGCGAAACGGCCTACGCCGCGAAGGGGCAGGGAGCTTGGTATGTGAAGGGAAACGCTGCGCCTCGCCCCGCGCGCGTGTCGGAAAAGTCGGCCCTATCGGAGTCGGTGTTCCTTACGTCGGAAGTGAAGAACTTCCACAGGATCGGCCGCTACGAGGCCTACGATAAGCTGCAAGCCGCTTCGCGCATCACGCGCTCGTGGGGCGATGCCTACGGCTACTTGCTCGTCGCCGTCGGTCGAGCCGAAGTGATGGTCGATCCGATGATGCACGTTTGGGACTGTGCAGCGCTGCAACCGGTTCTCGAAGAAGCCGGCGGCACGTTCACAGACTGGAACGGAGTGCCGACGATTCACGCGAACAACAGCATCGCCACGAACGGCCGTGTGTTCGAAGAAGTTCTCATGCTCACGAAGCGCTAGTAGCTAGCGCCCGCCGGCGTCGCTTGTTTAGTTCGTGAGCGCGTCGATCACTTCGACGTGGTTCACGACGCGATAGTCGAGCTTCTTCACGACGGCGCGAACCGCTTCTTGCGCGAGTTGCTTGTGGTAGAAGCTGCCGACCATGCCGCGAATCGCGACGCAGCGTGCGCCATCGTGTTCGACTTTCAACTCGCGCAGATCGAACAGCGGGCTCGCTTGCGGGGCCGATTGAACCTCATCGCAGACCGAAACGATTTGAGTCGACATCGCGACCTCCATGAAACAAAACGGGGCGTAGACGATTCCATTCGCTGCTGCTCTCGATCGACGATTCCGTGAACGTCGACCTCTCGATCGGGAAACCCAGGCGGCCACCAACGGCGTTTACCGATCTGACTTTTTTCCACCTTTTGAGGGATAAAGTCAATGGTCGGGCCGGGTATCTATCCGAGGGTTAATGAAAGAGCGAATTGCGTGCCGACGCTGCTAGCGTATCTTACCGGCGGTCCGCAGATACTCGACCACTTGGTCCGCTAAGGTATCGGCAGGGAAGCCGGCCGAATCGAGCCGAAGTTCGGGAGCGAGCGGAGCTTCGTAAGGAGCGTCGATTCCCGTGAAATCTTTAATTTCTCCGGCCCGAGCCTTCTTATACAGCCCCTTCGGGTCGCGCTGTTCGCACAACTCCAGCGGGGCATCGACGAATACCTCGATAAAGTCGCCGGCCGGGAGGGCGGCCCGCACGCTGTCGCGATCGCTACGGTAGGGACTGATGAAAGCGGTCAGGGTGACGAGGCCCGCTTCGGCGAACAAACGCGACACGGCTCCGATGCGGCGAATGTTCTCCACCCGATCTTCCGCGCCGAACCCGAGGCCGAACCGCCCGGCGAACGTCTCACCGAACGTCGGTTTCAGCATCGCCGGAGCGGCGTTGAGGCCGTGGCGTACGTTGTCGCCGTCGAGCACGAAGCCGTGCGTGCCGAGTGCGTGCAGCTTATGGTCGACCAAATTGGCGACCGTGCTCTTGCCGCAACCGCTGAGCCCGGTGAACCATACGACGCAACCGCGATGACCGTTGAGCGCCTCGCGCTGCTCACGCGAAACGCTTTGCTGATGCCAAACGACATGCACGGGAGATGACATAGGAGCAGTCAGTGGTCAATTGAGAAAACTAGAAACCAGAAACTAGAAACCAGAAGTTGATGGCAATCCTTATCTTCTGGTTTCAAGTTTTTAGTTTCTGGTTTTATTCACCGCCTCGCCAGTTCGCACAACGTCGCCTGCACGACCGGTTGCGGGCAGCTCCAGACTAAGAAGAAGAGCGCCTCGCGGCACCAGCGCCCGGCGGGATGTCCGACAACGTACCCTGAACCTTTCGCCGCGGCTAGAGCCGCCTGAGCGCTTCGCAACGCAAGGCCGTTGGCGCGATGCCGCACGTCGTCGTTCGTTTCGCCGCCGGGCCTGTTTTCGACCGGAGTGACCAACGCTTGATCGGTCGCCTGCCACTGCTCGCGCAAGTCAGCGACGATCGGTTGCAGATCGCTCCGGCGGCCCGCTTCGTCAGCCAAGTAGTCGATCGCCGCCAGGGCCGTACCCAACGCCAAGGCCGATGTTTGCAAGCCGCCGGTTCCGGCCCCCTTGCCATGTTTCAACACATCAGGCACGACCGGCGCGAGCAGCCACTCCGGCCCGAGCACGACGCCGTCGCACCTGACCGGCCCGGTGTGCGTAGCCGTGAGCCCGACCATCTCGGCCGCCGGTTCGACGACGACTCCCGGCCGATCGGTCGGTAAGACGCCGAGCCATTGCCGGCCATCGTCGAGCACGGCGCCGGTGATGATCCACTGCGCACGCGCGCCCCCGGTGACCCAAGGGATCACGCCGTCGAGCACATAGCCGGCCGAGGTCTCGCGGGCCTTCATCGGCGGCTGCACATGTCGCCGGCTCGTCGTGAGCTGGGCGATACCCACGGAGCCGAACGTGCGGCCGGCGATCAAGTCGGGCAATAGGCGACGACGCAGCGCTTCGTTCTCGCCAACCACCAACCGAGCTACGACACCCGCGGGCTGCGTCAAGCAAAACGCCGTGGTCAAACATCCCGACGCAAGCCGCGTGAGCGTCCGCAAGATCACGGCTTGCAGCACGTCGCCCGCATCGGCTTCGGCCGACTGAGCGAACCAACTTAAGATCCCCGCCTCGGCGCACGCGCGCAGCTGCTCCGCCGGCCACCGCGCGGCGCGATCGGTCTCATCGGCCCGAGCGCTCAAGAGCGCGACGAGTCGATCGAGTTCGGTTGCCGTGAGCGCGGTGTTGGATTCAGATGAAGTCAACGAATGGGTTCCCATAAGGCCGACGAGCGGTTCGAGCTTCCATCAGTCTACGCAAATCACACCGTTTGCGTACTTCCGGAAAGTGGGTAGCTTGCGGTATCGGCTGATGCGGAATTTGTTGTACGCGATCGGTCGCCGGCATTGCGATGAATTAAAGCGAATGGATTTGCCTAGCACTGCTGGTTTTTCTAGGATGCCGACTGTTCGATTGGGGTCGTGATAATCGCGCGACTCGATACAATCCGGACACATTTCCTAATGTCGCGCCCCGGGTTACGGCGATTTCGTTGTAACGCCGGCGGATCACGTCTACCACTTCTCAGTCAAGGATCGTGCGATGAGTCAAACCGAGCTCGCGCCCACGCGAACTTTCGCAATGCCCGTGCCGCCGCAAACCGAAGCGGTGACGTTGTTCGAGAAGTGCGTCGCCTTGGCTAACAATCTTTGGTGGTCGTGGCAGCCCGACGTCGTGAACTTGTTTCGCGATCTCGATCCGATTCGCTGGCGCCAGCTCGACCACAACCCAATCGCGCTGTTGAGCGAGTTCAATCCCGATCGCTTAGAGCTGCGCGTCGCCGAACTCGTGCTCTATAGCCGGATCAACCATGCCTATCGCCGCCTCAAGGAATACTTGAGCAGCCAAACCACGTGGGGCAATACCCATGCGGGCGTGCTCGGCTCGAAGCCGGTCGCTTACTTCTCCGCCGAGTTCGGCATGCACGAATCGATTCCGATCTATTCCGGCGGCCTCGGCGTTCTCTCCGGCGATCATGTGAAGAGCTCGAGCGATCTCGGCATTCCGTTCATCGCGCTCGGCTTGTTCTACGATCAAGGCTACTTCAAGCAACGGCTCGACCACGACGGCTATCAGATCGAAGAGTATCTCGATACCAAAGTCGAAAACCTGCCGATGCAGCCGGCTCTCGGCACTGATGGCAAACCGGTGGCGCTGAAGATCGAAACGCGCAGCGGCATCTTGCACGCCAAGGTTTGGAAGATGAACGTCGGTCGGGTTCAGTTGTACCTGATCGATTGCGACGTCGACGGCAATAGCCCGGAAGATCGCGAGCTCACGGCCCGGCTCTACGGCGGTGATCATCGGACCCGCATTCGCCAAGAGCTGGTGCTCGGCGTCGGCGGCGTGAAGGCTTTGCGAGCTCTCGGCATCTCGCCGGGCGTATACCACTTGAACGAAGGCCACAGCGCGTTCGCTCCGCTCGAAGCGATTCGCCAAACGATGCAAGACGAAGGGCTCGGCTTCGACGACGCGCTGCGCGACATCGCCCGCCACACCGTCTTCACCACGCATACGCCGGTCCCTGCCGGACACGACCGCTTCGACGGCGGCCTCATCGAAGAACACTTGGGCCCTCTCCGCGACAAGCTCGGCATCTCGCACGACCAGCTGATGGGCCTCGGCCGCGTAGAGCCGCACAACGGCAACGAAACCTTCTGCATGACGGTCCTCGCGCTCAAGGCTTCGCGGCATGCCAACGCCGTGAGCTCGCTGCACGGACACGTCAGCCGCCGGATGTGGTCGCACTTGTGGCCGTGGCGCGTCGAAGAAGAAATTCCGATCGGCCACATCACCAACGGCGTTCACGTGCCGAGTTGGCTCGCGCACCAGATGCAGCAGCTCTACGATCGCAACTTCCCGGTCAACTGGATGCCGCGGATGGGCGAGCCGGAAATTTGGCAACAAATCCACAACGTCGATCCGGGCGAGCTCTGGGAAACGCATCACGCGTTGAAGAACCTGCTGTTGGCGTTCGTCCGTCGGCGCGTGAGCCGCGATTGCCGTCGCCGGGGCGAAGGAGACGATGCCGTCGAAGCGGCGCGCAACATGCTCGACCCGAACGTCCTCACGATCGGCTTCGCGCGACGTTTCGCCACGTACAAGCGAGCCGACCTCATCGCGACCGAGCTCGAACGCTTCAACGACTTGCTCAACGACAGCGAGCGGCCGATTCAACTCATCTTCGCCGGCAAGGCGCACCCCGCCGACGAGCCGGGCAAGGGACTCATTCGCCGCGTGGCGAACCTGCGGCACGATCCGCGCTTCGCCGGCCGCGTGGCGTTCATCGAAGACTACGATATCAACGTCGCTCGACACATGGTGCAAGGGGTCGACGTTTGGTTGAACAACCCGCGTCGTCCGCTGGAAGCATCCGGCACGAGCGGCCAGAAGGTCGTCCTCAACGGCGGCTTGAACTTATCGGTGCTCGACGGCTGGTGGGCCGAGGCCTACGACGGCAAGAACGGCTTCGGCATCGGCAACGGCAGTTGCCACGTGTCGTATGAGATCAACGACAAGAACGACGCCGACGATCTCTACCGTGTGCTGAAAGAGCAAGTCATCCCGCTCTACTACGAGCGCGACATCGACGGCCTGCCGCGCGGCTGGATCAAGCGGATGATGAACTCGATCAGCTCGCTCGCCTGGCGCTTCAGCGCCGACCGCATGGTGATGGACTACGTTCGCGCGTCGTACCTACCGGCCGCAGGCGGCGTAAGCTGCGTGATGCATAATCGGTAGGGGAAGGCAGGGGTCGGAGGTCGGGGGTCAGGGGTCAGGGGTCAGACGCAAACGACTGCCGACCGACTACGATTGAGAACCAACAAGTCCGGCGACGATCCAACCGATCGCCGCCGGACTTTTTTTATGAACCGTGAGATTAAAGTAGCAGGCATGGCCCAATTCTTCGCGTTGAAGTTCGCGGCGCTTAGTGCGATGTTGAGTCGTGTGAGGAGACGAGACTCCGACCTCCGGTAGGTTTCGACACGTTTACGGTTTCGCTTCCGCGAAACATGCGACGACGAATCGCGATGGGGAATTTTTAGCTTCGGCCGCGCCGCTTGTCGCCGCCGTGGCTCGAATGAATCGACTTGATTGTCGGTCCCTTGCGACGATGGTCGATCGAACGAGAAAGCAAATCGTTCGGTGTCTCTTTCCGGCCCGCGGTGCGTGAGCGATCACATATCGCGATCCTCGGTCGTTGCCCGTTCGTGGATGAAACGGGCGGCGACAACCAACGAGGATCGAAACTTGCACGACGTTCTCTGCGAAGTTGCAACATCGCAGAGGGCGCTTCGCTGCCTTGGGCGTCGTCCGGTGCGTCGTCGCGCGAGCCAGTCTTTCTTTACGAAGAAAGCCGGTTCGGGCGGAATGCTCTGCGCAGAGAATCGTTTCGACAAGATGCCCAAGCCCGCTCGGGCGACGACGCACGAATGTTTTTCTAGATCGCAACAACGCGCGATCGCGGCCGTGCTTTGAACCAAAGTAGCAGGCACGTTCCACGTGCCGTCCGCCACAGCTGATAGAGAACGACCATCACGCTGCGGCCCCGGATATGCATCCGGGGCTATTGAAAGACGCTCAACGTATCGCGATCGTGCGTCGCGCTCGAACGGCGCACGTGGCTACGGCACGTGGAACGTGCCTGCTACTTTTTCGGCTGCCGGCCGGGCCTAGAAATTCGCCGCTTTAAGCGATAGCCTATAGGGCTTGTTGCGTCCCTCTTTTCTTCTCGCTCCTTTCACAAGACACACCCATGCCAAGCTGCGTTCTCGCTTATTCGGGCGGTCTCGATACCTCGGTCATTCTCGGTTGGCTCCAAGACGAAGGCTACGAGGTGCATGCCGCGTACGTCGATCTCGGGCAGCCGTGCGAAGACCGCCAGGCGATTCTCGACAAAGCGAAGAAGTGCGGCGCGAAGTCGTCGCGGATCATCGACGCCCGTGAAGAACTCTGCCGCGACTTCGCCTTCCCGGTGCTGCAATGGCAAGCGAAGTACGAAGGGGTGTATCTCCTCGGCACCTCGATCGCGCGGCCGCTCATCTCGAAGGCCTGCTTGGAAGTGGCTCGCGAAGTGAAGGCCGATGCCTACGCGCACGGCGCCACCGGCAAAGGGAACGATCAATGCCGGTTCCAACTCGCGGCCGAAGCCTTAGACCCGAGCGTGCATATCATCGCGCCGTGGCGAATGGAAAAGTTCCGCAACTTGTTCCCCGGCCGGCAAGCGATGATCGAGTATTGCAACGCTCGCAACATTCCGGTGAAGGCGTCGTCGACGAAGCCGTATTCGAGCGATGAAAACTGTCTGCATATCAGCTACGAAGCCGGCAAGCTCGAAGACCTCCAAGTGAACGGCGTCGAGCTCGTCGACTTCGGTATGACGATCTCCCCGCAGCAAGCGCCGGATAAAGTCGAAACCCTCACGCTCGGGTTCGTGCAGGGAGTGCCGACGACGCTCGACGGCAAACAGCTCGGCGCGCTCGCGATGGTCGAAGCCTTGAACAAGATCGGCGGACGCAACGGCATCGGCCGGATCGACATGGTCGAGAATCGCTTCGTCGGCATGAAGAGCCGCGGCGTGTACGAATCGCCGGGCATGACGATCCTGTACGATGCCCATCGCTACATCGAACAACTGACGATGGATCGCGACCTGATGCACCTCCGCGATCGGCTCGCGCCGGAAGTCGCCGAGATGGTGTACTACGGTTTTTGGTACCACGCCAAAATGGATGCCCTAATGGCGTTCATCGCCAACGCCCAACGGCACGTGACCGGCGAAGTCACCCTGCAACTCTACAAGGGGAACGTCATCCTTGCCGGCCGCACGAGCCCGAACAGCTTGTACGACGAAGGGATCGCCACGATGGAAGGGGGCGGCTCGTACAACCAAACCGACGCCGAAGGATTCCTCCGCATCATGGGCCTGCCGGGCCGCGTGCAAGGACGTGTCACTCCGCGAGCCTACTAAGCCGCGAACCTCCGCACGCTGCTCCGTGTCTTCTTTTTCGAACACTATTTATGTGGTAGGCCGTAACATGATTTGCTTAAACGTCGTACTGCAAGTGAAGTCGGCCGACGACATCGAAAAGGTGCGCGGGCATCTCATCGAGCAAGGGCGGCTCTCGCGCGCCGAGCCGGGCTGCCTCCGCTTCGAGGTCTACCACTCGCAAACCGACCCTGCGACGTTCATCCTGAACGAGCGCTGGGACACGCAAGCAAACCTCGACGCGCATCGTAAGGCGCAGGCCTACACGACGATCTACCAACCGCATGTGATCCCGCTCGTGAACCGCACGCCGCATCCGTCGACGCTGGTCGAATGAGCGCAGGCGCAGAAACGAAACCGTCGGGTGGTTTGTCGCCGGCCGCGAACGCTTCGCAACCGATCGATCCACCCTCGGGCTTCGTCTTCGGCGTCGCAGCGTATACTCTGTGGGGCATCATCCCGCTTTTCTTTCGGTTGCTCGCGGGCATCCCGCCGCTCGAAGTTCTCGCACATCGAGCTTGTTGGTCGTGCCTGGTGCTCGCCGTCGTCATCGTCGTGTTCGGGCGCGGTGGTGCGGTCGTCGCGGCGCTAAGCAATCGTCGCACGGTGCTGACGCTGCTCGGCAGCACGGCGCTGATCGCTTCGAATTGGTACACCTACATCTACGCGGTCGAGTCAAAGCAAGTCGTGCAGGCGGGGCTCGGCTACTTCATCACGCCGCTGGCGAACGTGCTGCTCGGGATGCTCGTGCTCGGCGAGCGATTGCGAAAGCTCCAGGTCATCGCGATCGTGCCCGCGGTGCTCGGCGTGGCGGTGTTGACCATGCAGACCGGGCAGGTCCCTTGGGTCGCGCTGTCGCTTGCCGTGACGTTCTCGATGTACGGATTGTTTCGCAAACTCGCCGCGGCCGATGCGCTGGTCGGGCTCTTCGTCGAGACGTCGTTCCTCGCCCCGCTCGCACTCGCCTACCTCGCCTACTTGGCAAGCAGCGGCGACGGTTCGTTCGCCTGGTCGCCGACGCGCGCTACCGGCTTACTGCTGCTCACCGGACCGGTGACGACGGTGCCGCTCTTGTGCTTCGCTTCGGCCGCGCGCTTGCTCCGGATGACGACGCTCGGTTTCTTGCAGTTCATCGCGCCGACCTTGCAAGTGCTCGTCGCCGTGCTGCTGCTCGGCGAGCCGTTCACGCGGGCCTAC